>JANXML010000164.1 GCA_025354645.1 Arcicella sp.
TATTCCGCTTGACGCATAAACTCCTGAAATTTAGCCCGACTGCCCGTTTCCATTGATTCAAATAAATCCCCTAATTTATCTATTCCTGCGGGAAGATTAATGGTTTCGTTTCCTTCCAAAATAACAGCATAAGATGGGTCGAGACGTACTAAATCGTAATAATCAGAAACCTTTTTATTGAATTTAGCGAAGTAATTTTCAAAAACATCGGGCATCCAATACCAACTCGGACCCATATCGAAAGTAAAACCCTCCGCCTCAAAAACCCTCGCACGACCACCAGCGACACCATTTTTTTCTAAAATGGTAACTTCATGTCCTTTATCTGCCAAACTCGTAGCTGCTGCCAAACCCGAAAAACCCGAACCAATCACTATTATTTTCATGTATAAAATTTACTTCCTTTTATGGATTGTTCTTTAATGACTTGACGTATTTTCATCATTTCATTGGACAACGTAGGCAGGGTTCAAAACCCTGCCTACGTTAAACCAAGTAAAATCATAAAGAACTTTATGAGTAAACATTTAACAAAGATAAAAAGTCTTTGTTTGAAAACAGAGAGAGGAATTTATCTAAAAAACTTGTAAATCAACGATGTTTTTCTATTTTTGAATAAAAAATTGACAATCGATGATATTAACAGAAAACATATCGACTTTGCCTACAACCTTAGAGGAGTTCATGGCTTGGGAACCAGAAGATGGTTTCAAGTACGAATGGAACGATGGTGAACTTATCAAATTTGTAGGAATGAACAGAAAGCAAATGCACATTTTTGGCGTATTAAATCGCCTTTTTATCTCGAAAGGCTACTGGCAACAGGGAACATTTATCGCAGAACAAGAAGTGCAACTTACGGGCATTCAGATGAGAAGACCAGATATTGCTTATTTTACGCTCGAACAAGAGCAATTAATGAAACAAGGCGAAGATGAAATTCCTGAATTTGCCATCGAAGTAATTTCTGGTAATGATAAGGCAAATAAAGTAGAAGAAAAGACAATCGAATATTTCAAGGCGGGGGTGAAAGTAGTATGGTTAATTTATCCAGATAATAAAACCGTTCAAGTTTATACTTCCTTAAAACAAGCTCAAATTTGCACAGATGACGATATTTGTTCTGCGAAGCCAGTTTTAGAGGATTTTGAGATTTCAGTTAATGATATTTTTGCGTAGCTGTCGGCAGTTGGCTCTCACCTGTTGGCTTAAAATTAGTACAAACTGAAAACCCCACAAGATTCTAAAATCTCATGGGGTTTTGTTTTTTAACGAACATCGAATTATTTATTCATGGCATGACTTTGAATCATGCCATGAATGTTTTTTGAGTGTTTTTAACGAACATCAAACATCGAAAATCGAACTTACGACAATGCCGCTTTCAAATTATCATCAATGGCATCCAAGAAATCTTGCGTGTTTAGATAATGCTCGCCTAACGTAACTTTATTTCCGTGAACGCAAATTGCTAAATCTTTGGTCATTTTTCCTGATTCAACGGTTTCTACGCAAACTCTTTCCAACGTCTGGCAGAAATCAATAAGAGCTTGATTTCCGTCTAATTTACCACGGAATTCTAAACCACGAGTCCACGCAAAGATAGAGGCAATTGGATTGGTTGAAGTTGGTTTTCCTGCTTGGTGGTCTCTAAAATGGCGTGTAACCGTTCCATGAGCCGCTTCTGCTTCCATTACTTTTCCGTTTGGTGTTACTAAAACCGAAGTCATCAAACCTAATGAACCAAAGCCTTGGGCAACTGAATCTGACTGTACGTCGCCGTCGTAGTTCTTACAAGCCCAAATGAATTTACCGTTCCACTTCATGGCAGATGCCACCATGTCGTCAATCAAACGGTGTTCGTAAGTAATTCCTAATTCTTTATATTTTTCAGCAAATTCTGCTTCGTAAATTTCTTGAAAAATATCTTTAAAACGACCGTCGTATTTCTTCAAGATGGTATTTTTCGTTGAAAGATATACGGGCCAAACTTTGGTGATTCCCATGTTCAGACACGCATGAGCAAACCCACGGATGGATTCATCTACGTTGTACATACCCATCGCAACACCACCCGATTTGAAGTTAAAAACCTCAAATTCTTGGATTGTTCCGTCTTCGCCTTCAAATTTCATGGTTAATTTACCAGGTCCTTTCACCACGAAATCGGTTGCTTTGTATTGATCACCAAAAGCATGACGACCCACGATGATTGGCGAATCCCAGTTCGTAACCAAACGTGGCACATTCTGACAAACAATAGGCTCACGGAAAACAGTACCATCCAAAATGTTACGAATTGTTCCGTTGGGTGACTTCCACATTTGCTTCAAATTAAACTCCTTTACACGAGCTTCATCGGGCGTGATGGTGGCACATTTGATGCCTACGCCGTACTTTTTGATTGCCTCGGCGGCATCAATCGTCACTTGGTCGTTGGTTTCGTCACGGTATTCCATTCCTAAGTCGTAGTATTTAATATCCACGTCCAAATAAGGAACGATTAATTTATCCTTAATAAATTTCCAGATAATTCGAGTCATTTCATCGCCATCAAGTTCGACGACGGGGTTGGCAACTTTAATTTTTTCCATTTGTGAAATTGTACTGTTGTTTTAGTTAGCGAGCTGAGACGCTCTGTTTGGTTAATTTTTGGGAAAACGACTAACTTTAATTTTCGGCAAAGGTACGGAATGAATTAATACGGAGTAAAAAAGACGGAATATTAACCGTTAAATAAGTAATAGACCGTAGTTCATTTCTGGTAATGATAAAATCTTAATTTAGATTTGTTTACCGTATTTCTGAAATTTACGACTAAACTCAAAACTGTTTTATCATTCAAACCCTTTAATCAAACCATTATGAGACGACTGCTAATTATCATCTTAATCCTTTTGGGATTGTTTTCGCTTTTCTTTTATTTTTCGCTGGGAACTGAACCTAAGTCTTTTGAAGAAAGTGGTAGATTACCTGCCATCACAAATTCATATTTAGATTCAATTATGCAAAAATCTTATCCAAATTATGCCTATTTGGAAGGAATAGGTTATGTATTGAGGAATCGTCGTACGGTTTTGCTTTCGGTTGACGGGAGTTCAGCAGAGAAAAAAATTGAAGCTATTAAGTCAGTGGAAAAAGAATTGGAAAGTTATTGGAAATGGCAGATTCTTTTAGGCAAGAAAAACCTTGAAGAAATACCTTCCTCATCTCTTGGTGGTGAGAGAGAAGAACAATATTCTGCCCAATCAGATAAAAGTAGAAATACGAAAAATATTTTTTCCCGATTTTTTGATGTTTTTAAAGTTGCAGATGCCGTGAATGTAATAGTAGATAGCAATAAAACTTGCAATTGCGATGGTGGATTATTACTATTGGCAGGTCCAGATTTGCATAAAGTTGAAACAACGCTTAATCCAGATGGCGAAATTATTGCCACGGGCGTACCACATTTTGACCCTGAATCTTCACAAATTGATAGTCCTGTCTCTATGAAGTTACCTCAAACAGAGCCAAAGGGAGGCTACGGAAAATCAGAAGCAATTTCTGTTGGTATTATAGATTCTGGTATCAATTTGAAAGGTGAGGATTTGATTGCGGGCAGTATAAATATAGGATTAAATTATAATTTTGTAACCAGTAATGCTGCTGATACAAATAATATATCTGATCCTAATTTAGTAATTCACGGTACAAAAATAGCTCGGATTATTAAAAAAGAAATGGGAACGCAACCCATTAATATTGTGGGATTAAAAACCTTCGATAGTTTAAATGTAGGGAATCTTTATGACAATTTATGTGCAATTATGTATGCCATCAAACATAAAATAAAAGTGGTTAATGTTAGTTGGGGTGGAAAAAAGGATTCACCAATTTTTCAGGAAGTGATGAAACGGGCATTAGCGGCGAATTTAATTATCGTATGTTCGGCAGGTAATGAAAACATCGATATTGATGTAACTCCTTATTTTCCCGCTTGTTATTCAGACCATCCTTTGTTCGGGAAAAATGTTATAACCGTTACGAGTTTGTATAAAGATAGCGTTTGTATGAATAGGTCGGGGTCGGGTACTAAAATTGATGTTACTGTCAGAGCCGACACTTCTAACAAGGGCAGATGTCTTCATTTTATTCCAAATGCCAGTGGAAGTTCAAGCACATCTGCAACCTATGAATCGGGTACGTCCTACGCAACCCCTTACGTAACTGCGGCTGTTACAAAATCGTTGATGACAACCGTTCCATTTGTTAAAAACACCTTTGTTACAACATTACCAGTTGGCGGTAAAATCAAGAAGTATTAGTGTTTAAAATAAAATTTTAAATTTCCCGTAAATGTTATAAATTGAGGCAGTTATCTCATAATTGCCTCAATTTATAATCATGTTTAAAACAATTTCCTTCCTCTTTATTAGTCTATTTTTTAGATTTCCCTTGCTGGCAGAATGTCCAAATTCCGTGGATATTTGGATGGCATATCAAAAAAATAGTAAAGCGAAAAATCCTCAAAAAGAACTTCTTGGATTGAGTCAAACTTGCTTGAAATGTAATATTCAAGACTCCACGTATGCTCTAATTTTAGAAAAATTGGCAGAAACTTATGCCGAAGAAAACAAATATGATAAAGCTATTATACTGATAAATCAGGCAATAATTCTTAATAAATCTTCACGAAAAGAGATTAAATCTTGGTATCTGGAAGGAAACTATTTTTGCTTAGGCAAATATTATAATCAACAAGGTGAAAATCAACAATCAACAAATGCCTTCAATCAAAGTATTGAAATTGCTAATAAATTTCCTGATTATGCCACTTATCTATCAAAATCATATTCGCAGAAAGCAAGAATTTTGACCAAAATTGGAGACTATGAAAAAGCCATTATCCAAGCTAATATTGGCATTCATTATGCTATTTTGAGGAATGATAAAATGGGTTTAGGTCTTTGTTATTCCGAAAAAGCCAAAACGTTAAATAGTTTAGGAAATTCGACATCCGCTGATTCTTTAGCATACAAGGCAATTGATGTTTTGCAAGGGACGAACCAAGAAAGCTATTCAAATTTAGGATATTGTTACTATTTATTAGCCCAAAATTTTAAATCTAAACAAGACTATTTAAAAGCCATTGAATTATATGTGAAAGCACAAAAGTATTTTTTGTTAAGTAATGTAAATGATATGTATTACAAAACGTTCATTAGTATAGGGATGGCACATTACTACTTAAAAAATTATGACCAAGCCTTGAATAATTTCCATAAATCATTGAATATCAGGAGTGAACAATATATAAAAGTTAATATTTATGATGACATTGCCTCAACTTATTGGTTGAAAAAAGATTATTCCAGAGCGTTCATTTACTTTCAAAAAGCATTATCTGCGGCTCCAATTGGGTTTAAAGAAAGTTCAGGATTTCATAATCCATCCATAAATTCCTTAAAAAAAGCGGATTTTAAACAGTTCTATTTGACCACTCTTACCGACAAAGCCGATACATGGTTGGAATATGCACAAATCACCAAATCACCGATACATCTGCAAGTGGCTTTAAACACTTTTATTACTGCCGATAAACTCATTGACTTAATGCGTTTTGAACATTCTGGAACGCAATCAAAATTGTATTGGCGAAATAAAACGCATCACCTTTATGTGCAGGCAATTGAAACCTGTTTTTTGTTAAAAAATTATGAAAAAGCCTTCTATTTTTTCGAGAAAAGTAAAGCCGTCTTATTGAATGACCAACTTAATGGACTCAGTGCCAATCAACAACTTTCTTTGAATGATTTTGCCCAAGAAAAAGGCTTTCAACTAAGCGTTACTGAACTCAATAAAAAGATGAATTTGGAGCCTGAAAATTCAAAAAATTATACCGTTCTGCAAAGTCAATTATTGGAGCAACAAGGGAAAAGAGACCAATTTGTTAAAACCTTAGAAACGAAAAATCCTACCTATTTTAAGTATAAATATGATACAACTATGGTGTCTTTGAGTAAGGTTAAAAAGTATCTTGCCAAAGACCAAACCATTTTGGAATACTTCATGGGTGATGATGCTGTTTATGCCTTGATTATTACGCCTAATAAAACCGATTTGCAGAAAATTCCGTTGTTGGAATACGCTAAAAACGCTAAACAGTTTTTAAGTTATTGTGCTGATAATCAAAAAGTCAATCAAAATTTTAGAGATTTTTTATCTGTTAGTAATCAAATTTATCAACAGATTTTTAGGTATCTAAATATACCAAAAGGACGATTGATTATTACCCAAGACGGCTATTTCCTTCCCTTCGAGGCATTGAGTAAATCATCCAAAAGAGCCGAATATTTACTGAATGATTATGCCATTTCTTATACATATTCAGTCCAATTTTTACTGAAAAATTTGGGCGAAAATTCGTTTTCTTTCAGTCATAAATTTATGGGAATGTCACCCGTGAATTATTGTAAAAATTTGAATCAAACCAGTTTATCGGGTTCGGATATTTCGCTCTCAGAAGTAGCTTCAAATTTTGTTTTTGGGAAGAAATTTTCCGCAAAAGAAGCCACAAAAAATACCTTTTTAACTTATGCCAAAGATTATAAAATAGTTCACCTATACACGCACGCACAGGCAGACAGCACCGACCAAGAACCGATGATTTATTTTGCGGATTCCGTCTTGAAATTATCAGAATTAAATGCGTTGGAACGCTTCAAAACGCAACTATTAGTACTTTCAGCTTGCAAAACTGCCGTTGGAAAAAATGCAAAAGGAGAGGGGATTCTCAGTCTTTCCAGAGGATTTGCTGCTTTGGGAATTCCTGCCACATTAACAACACTTTGGAGCGTCGAAAATCAATCGACTTATACGCTTAATGAGTTGTTTTACAGATACTTATCAGAAGGTTATCCCAAAGATATTTCTCTACAAAAAGCTAAAATTGAATTTTTGCAAAGTCAGTCGGGAGAAAAACAGTTGCCTACTTTTTGGGCGGCAGCCGTGCTTGTGGGCGATGCGGAGGCGGTTTCTTTGAGTAGGGGATGGATTTATTGGGGAATTGTTGGATTGTTGGGATTATTTGGATTTTGGTGGTATCGAAAAAAAACATAGACTTCATTATTATCAAAGCGACCCGACCCTGTCTGAATTTGGAATAAATTAATTCATGGCATGACTTAACTCGTAAGTCATTGATAATGAATAAACTATGATAAGTCATGCCATGAATATTCTATTAATTAATTTTATACTGACACTTACTCAAAAATAATTCCCCATAATGCAACCCTTTGCTGTTTCGTTCTTGTCTTATCATCGTAGCTACAAAATTTACGAACTCTTTTAAAGATTTTAACAAATTCAAAAACATGAAAAAACTTCTTTTTATCTTCTCAATCGCCACAATCGGCTTTTTGAACGCTTGTACTGAGAAATTAGACACTACTATCACTCCACAAACGTCAACAACAGTTGATAATGCGACTTCCGCCCGAATCGCTACTTCCATCAAAACAGATTTTCCATCGGCAACTAATATTATTATCGTTATAATTGAAGATAAGAAAACGTATGGTTGCGATTTTACGGTCAATGGTGTCTCGCACGAGTGTTGTTGTTCGGGTTCTGGGCAGATTTTGAGCGTCTATAAAATCTCTGATAATATCGTACTTCCTGATGCTATAAAAGCCTATCTTGAAACGACTTACAAAGGGTATAAACTTGAAAAAGTGGCAGTTGGAAAAGATGCCAACGGCAAGGCTTCAACGAAAGTTATGATTGAATTTAACGATCAAAGAATAACGTTGGTTTTTGATGATAAAAATGTAGTGGTTGCCACTTTCTCGGAATCTAAAAACAACGTTGGCGGTGATAAAAACAAAGTATTTGTGGGAAAATTAACAGATTTGCCAGCAAATATTCAAAGCCAATTAACGGGTTATGAATTTATTGGAGCGGTGGTTAAAACCAATTCGGATAGTAAAAAGACTTATTTTGTAACGGCAAAAAAGGATGGAATTTTTTATGAATTCACGTATGATAATGATGGTAAATTAGTTAAAACAGATTCAATCGACCCGAGTAAAAAACCTGAAAACAAGGAATTGAAAGAAGCTGACTTGCCTAAGGTAATTCAGGATTATATTAAATTAACCTACAAAGATTGGAAGTTTGAAAAAGCGGCAGTTTTGATGAAAGCAACCGTTATTGATTCTTATTCTGTAATTCTTTCAAAGGATAAAAAACTGACTCTTTTGTTGTTTGATAAGGATGGAAAATTTGTAAAAGCAACGGAAATTCCTGTAATTCAACTACCTAAAATTGAAGTTAACGACTTGACTGTTAATGCCATACCCCAAACAATTAAAGATTATTTAAATAAAACATACACTGGTTGGGTATTTATTAAAGCCAACATTACATTAAAAGATGGCGTGGCAGAAGCATACTACATAAATATCTCGGTTGGCACGGATAAATATCAGATATTTTTTGATAAAGATGGTAAGTTTTTATTGGCTAAAAGAGGGTAGATTTTACGGTAAACGGTGAAAGGTAAACGGTGTACAGCGAAGGTTTAAAGCAATAATTTTATTACCCTTAAAGCTAAACGTTCACCTTTCACCGTTTACCGTTAACCTAAAAATAGTATGAAAAAACTTTATAACATACTCACAATCAGCATATTGATATTTTCATTGTGGGCTTGCGATGAGATTAAGCAAGTGCCTGATCCTGTAATTCCTCCCATTGTTACCCCTCTGAACAGTACCACAATTCTCTATACTCAATCTAATAATTTTGTGGCTTTTGATACTAAAAATCTCCTCAACAAAGCCCAAGGATTCACCTCGCTGAAAGTTGAAACTACGCCTCAATTTGGGAAAATAAATTTCAATAAAAGTGGCTTACTGATTTATAAAGCTGACTCCACTAAAGCCGAAGGCACAGAAATTCTGATTTATAAAGCCCTTAATTCTGACGCTAACAAAGACAAAAGAGATACCCTCAAAATAATCATCACGACGGATTTTTCAAAAACGCCTTGCAATGCGGGGGCAATTCCAGATGTTTTTCCAGTAAAAATCAATATTCCAACGATATTGAACGTACTGAGAAATGACCGTTTTTGTAGTTCCATTCTGGATTCTTTAACGCTTGAAATTGTTGAAAAACCACTTTTAGGTAGTGCCGTAGTTGAAAATAATCGCATAAAATATACCCCAAAAACAGGTTCAGAAGCGGATGATTATTTCCTGTACAAAATATGTACGGGTGGCACAAATCCTGTGTGTATGATTGCGGGTGTGCGAATAGATGTGCAGGGAAATTCATGTAAGACTTTATTATTTCCAGATTTGTTGCTGATTAATAAAAATACCGTTAACGTTCAGATAATCAAGGTGTTAGATAATGATAAAATCTGTGATACTTATGATAAAAAGAGTTTAAAAATCACGGTGCAACCCCGTTTTGGAACGGCAATTGTTAACAAAAATTACGAAATTGAATATACGCAAACTGCCAATAAACCCGCACTTGATGGTCTGGAATATAGTATTTTAGATAAAGACGGAAAGAACCCTTTGCGGATGTTAGTAGAGATTTATATTCGTGAAGTGCCTGTTTGCAAAGCCGATGCAAAAAATGGTGAAATGGAATTATCAGTAACTCAAACGAAAGATAAAGAAATCGAAATTCCATACAACCTGTCCGTTGCTCCTTGTGTGGAAATTAAGGACGTAAGTTTTGAGAAACAACCTGAATTTGGAACGCTAAGAATTGATAGTAAAAAGATATTATACAAACTAAAATCTTCAACTGATTTAAAAGAACGTAATGACCAATTCAAGTTCATCGTTACAACTTCAAGTGGAGAAACTTTAAAAGCGAATTTTACGATTAGGATAAAAAAGTAGTTCTTGGTTCTGAGTTCTTGGTTTTGAGTTTGCACGAAATATAGAAGTGGAACTCCACCCGCCCAGAACTGAGTACTCAGAACTAAAAAACCAACAAATGACCAACGAACAGGAATTAGTCAGTGCCTGCCAAAATAACGACCGTAAAGCCCAAACTGCCTTTTATAATCTTTATAAAGGTAAGATGATGGGTATTTGCCGTCGTTATACTCGCACGCCCGACGAAGCCGAGGACGTTTATCAGGAAGCATTTGTTAAGATTTTTAATAACATCAAAACCCTTGAAAAAGCGGGTGCAGTAGGTGCTTGGGTACGTAAAACCGTTGTCAATACCGCCATCAATTATTATCACGCAAATCTGAAATTTCAACAAAATACCGATCATGAAGACATTATACACAGCAACGATGATTACCCCAATATGTTGGCGAGTCTTTCAAACGAAGAATTGCTAACATTAATTAACCAATTGCCCGACGGCTACCGAATGGTTTTTAACCTGTATGTAATTGACGGTTATAGTCACTCAGAAATCGGAGAAATGTTGGGAGTCAGTGAGAATACGTCAAAATCGCAACTCTCACGGGCAAAAGAACTGCTCAGAAAGCAATTAAAACCCTTGGGAATTATCAGCTATGAACATCCATAACAACGAAAATGACCCCTTTGAGGACGTGTTCAAAGATAGATTCGCCGATTTTGAATCTGAACCCGACACTCAACTTTGGCAAAAAATAGAGCCAAAACTCCCTCTGGATTCCACGAGGAAGTTTCCTTATTGGCAAACTTCTGCGGTAGTGATTTTATTGCTATTGGCGGGATTGTGGATATATACTGAAAAGGGTGATGATGATGTTTTAACAAAGTCAAATAAATTCCAGACGAAAAATTTGAACCAGAAAACGCCAAATTTGAACCCGTTGTTGTCTGTGTCCCCACAGACAACGCCAAAAACTAATACACTTTTGTTGTCTGTGAAGACACAGACAACAAAAGTGGGGACGCAGACAACAACGAGGGATAATTATTCATTAATTACAAATCCAAATACAACTATTGAGACTTCAACAGTGTCTTTGAATGAAAAAGAGAAAAATAATTCCAATAAATTAAACCTTTTTTCTGTAAATAACTCTAATGAAAAACAGGAGAGACTAAACAACAATTCAGTTGTTTCAAGCGTATTCTCTCCGTTGTTGCCTGTGTCTTCACAGACAAGCGAAAGTGAAATTAATGATGTAAAGTTGTCTGTGAAGACACAGGCAACAACAAGAGAAAGCATTTCTATTTTGAATAAAAATGTATTAATAACCTTAGATTCAAAGAATTACAGTTTGTTGAAAAATTACTTCAAGACACCTAAATTGAAGTTTGTTATTGCTCCAAAAAAGGATGATTATTTTAAAGAAAGAAAACCCTTAGAAATCTACGCCAGTGTGATGCCTTTGTTGAATTATTACACCATCACACCCAATGGCAACGATGCGAATTATGTGCACAGTATTGCCGTTAATAATGATGAAAATAGATTGGGATTTTATACGCAAGCGGGGGCAATTTTCACGCTTTCAGACCGATTCAAACTTCGCACAGGTCTAACATTTACAAAGACTAATCATAGTATTAATTATCAAATCAGAACTGACTCTTTAATCGTACAACCATCTGATAAACAAGGAGTTGATGTGAGTTTTGAAGAATTAAAAAAGACTTATTCTCAGTCCGCTAACTACTTAGGCACAAAAATTGAAGTGCAATATATATTCTTAGAAGGTGAAGCACTTACGCATTATTTGAACGTTGGATTAGAGGGTGCATACAGGCTAAATGGCGGAAAACAATTCAACGGATTTGCCAATTTTGCTTATGGCGTAACCCGAAGAATTGGGGATAATTCATACTTGTTTATCGAACCAACTTTTAGCTATTCATTGAATCAACAAAGTGACAATAATTCTTTTTTATTAGTTAAACCCAATAAAATAGGGTTCAATATTGGGGTAAATTTTAAAATCAAATAAAATGAAAAATGTGCTAAACTTTTGCTGGAAAATAATCGCTTGTATGGCTTTAATTTTTATTGGATTAACAGTCGCCATTTTTGATGGTGATGTTCATAAAATATAATTCCCTTTTGTGGAGATTGGGACGAATGGCGGGTGTTTGCACTCGCCATTTTTTTTTGTAAATTTACAAAATGGACAACAACCACAAAGAAGAAAACAACCACGAAAGATTTATATCTATTTTATCTGATTATGGTTTTAAAGTAACTTTTGGAAATGAATCAGATACGAGATTTTTGAGAAAAGCGTTGCAAGCATTGATCAAAAGCCCTTTGGCAATTAAAGAAGTAACCTTTGTTCAAAATGAAATGAAAGGACTTTCGGCTGATGGTAGGGGAGGGATTTATGATGTTGCTTGTACAGATGAAAATGGAAATTATTTTATCGTAGAAATGCAATTGAGTGAGTACCCAGAATTCATACAACGACTTAAATTTTACGCACTCTATCGTTTTAATACCTTCGTGAAGAAGGGACAATATACTTTTGAGAATCTCCCAAAAATATATTGTATTGGTATTTTAGCAGATACTATTTTTTCTAACATTACTGATTATCATAATATTGCAGTATTGAAAAATGAGAAAGGTGAACTCATAGACAATCAAATGTCGTTCATCACCGTAGAATTAGATAAGTTCCATTTGGAAGAAGTTGACTGTCAAACAGATTTACAAAAATTGATTTTTACAATGAAAAATTTAGGTAAAATATCCGAACCAACCCAGTTTCCAGAGTTTTGGACTGAGGAATGGCTTGACATTGCCATCAAGGAACTTGACACAAGAGCAATGACCCCAGAAGAACATCTAATTTTCGAAATGACCATTGCTAAAAACGCTGTAATTGTTAGAAAAGAGGATAAAAAATTACGAGAAGCGGTAGAAAAAGCGGTGGAAAGAGCAACCGAGCAAACTATTGAGACAACAAATTTAGCTAACAAGACTAAAACGGTTCAAAATGCTCTTAAAAAGGGATTAGATAAATTTTTAGTGGCTGAAATTGCCGATGTTTCAATAAATTTTGTGGAGAATATTCAACAAGAACTTTTGTCAAAAAATAACATTCAGTAATTTATTATTTTAACAAAAAAGGGTAAGATAAATTATAATTTTCTTATCCTTTTTTAATTTTGTACGATTATCCATTTTACTTCATCATTTCACTACTGAAATACAAATCAACCAACCTAACAATGACTCGTAAAACTCTCCTGTTGGGCATCGTCTTCTTGACTGCCCAAGTAACAAATCTTTTAGCACAACAACCTGCTAATCAATACAATAGCAATACTCGTTTTGAACAAGTTGGTTCAATGTTGCCAACGCCCAATTCCTACCGTGCAGCTTCGGGGGCTCCTGGGAAAGACTATTGGCAAAACCGTGCTGACTATGATATTAAGGCTGAATTGGACGACCAAAACCAATCCATGACGGCTTCGGAAGTGATTACCTACAAAAACTTTTCGCCTGATGAATTGCGTTATTTATGGTTACAATTAGACCAAAATAATTTCAAAAAAGGTGGTATAGCTCAATTGACAACTACTTCATCATTGACCGACAAAGCCACAACTTTTGGACGTTTGGCAAACACCGCTGGCGTACTTGCTAAAAAGGAATATGGCTATAATATTCTTTCGGTAAAAGATCGTGCGGGCAATCCATTAAAGTTTACGATTAACGAAACCATGATGCGAGTTGATTTGCCAACACCTTTGAAAACAGGTGGAAGTTTCTCATTTTCAGTCGATTGGAGTTTTAATATTACCGATGCCATTGCCACTCGTGCGAGAAGTGGTTATGAGTTTTTTCCGAAAGACGGTAATTATCTATACGAACTCGCTCAATGGTTTCCACGGATGTGCGTCTATGACGATGTGAACGGGTGGCAACACAAACAGTTTTTGGGTCAGGGTGAATTTACGGTTCCTTTTGGCGATTATAAAGTATCAATCACCGCCCCAAACGATTTTGTGGTAATGGGAACGGGTGAATTGCAAAATGCCTCTCAGGTGCTTTCATCGGCACAAATGAAGCGTTTAGAAAGTGCCAAAAACGCTACTCGTCCCGTGATGATTGTTACGCAAGACGAAGCAACGGCAATGGAAAAAAATAAACCGTCGGGCAAGAAAACGTGGACTTTTGCGGCTCAAAATGTAAGAGATTTTGCGTTTGCAGGTTCTCGTAAGTTCCTTTGGGATGCTATGCAGGTGGATGTAGAAGGTAAAAAAGTATGGGCAATGTCGGCTTTTCCGAAAGAGGCGATGCCACTTTGGGGACAATATTCAACGATGTTAGTGGCTCATACCTTGCGGTCGTATTCTAAACACACCATTCCGTATCCTTATCCAGTGGCTCAGTCGATTCATGGACCTGTGGGCGGAATGGAATATCCGATGATTGCTTTCAACGGAGCCAGACCAGAGGAAGATGGAACGTATTCGGAAGGCACAAAGAACTTTTTGATTGGTGTAGTTATCCACGAAGTTGGACATAATTTTTTTCCAATGATTGTCAATTCTGACGAAAGACAATGGTCGTGGATGGATGAAGGTTTGAATACTTTTTGTGAGGAACTCGCTGAAAAAGAGTGGGATAGAGATTTTGAAAGTCGTGGCACACCCGCAGAGATTGTAGGCTATATGCGTACGGAAAA
>JANXML010000216.1 GCA_025354645.1 Arcicella sp.
TTGGATTCAACAAAAAACAAATATTCACATTGCCTCAAAAGTCAGGTCTGAAAATGGACTATTCGTCCATATTTACGCTAAATTGGTTGCGGCTGTCCTACTTTTACTTGATTTTTAACCCGTAATTCGCATAATTTATAATATTCCTTTCGGTTTTGGGAAATGGGAGTTGTCAGAAACCACAAAATTTGGTCCTTATTTAGTGGCAAGGGCAAGAGCAAATCGTGTAGGATTGCCCATTTTTAAAGTAGCTGGAAGTTATGATTGGAAGGATGACAAAACCCTTGAACTGACACTCAGATACATTGAAAGTCCACATACTGAAACAATAACTTGCACTTTTGAAAACGATAAAATAAGCATTGATTTTCAAAATATTTTTAACAAAAATCAAAAGAGAAAACCGTCAAAAGGTATTATTGGGAAGGAAATCGCTGATGCTCCAAAATTAATTATCCGAGGTGACGATATGGGATATTCTCATGCTGGAAATGAGGCATTAATTAAGTCATTTAACGAAGGAATTGAAACTTCAATTGAGGTTATTGTTCCATCGCCTTGGTTTCCAGAGGCAGTAAAACTATTGGCACAAAATCCAAAAGTAGATGTTGGGATGCACTTTGCCATTACGAGCGAATGGGATAACATAAAATGGCGACCTTTAACGGATTGTAAGAGTTTGAAAAATGCCGATGGTTATTTTTATCCAATGCTTTTTCACAATAATAATTATCCAAAACAAGCCGTAATTGATAATGATTGGAAAATGGAAGATTATGAAAAGGAATTAAAAGCTCAAATTGAAATGGCATTAAAATATATTCCAAGATTGAGTCATATTTCTGGACACATGGGAAGTACGGGTTTCACACCTGAAATTAAGGAATTGTGTAAACGTGTGGCGAAACAATATAATTTAAAAATGGTTGATGCAGATTCTCAGAAAGACAACAACATTGCTTACACAGGGTTTGAGTTCAATAATAAATCCACCGATGAAAGAATTGAAGGATTTATTGGAATGTTAAATAAATTAGAAAATAGCAAAACTTATGTTTTTGTTGAGCATCCTGGTTTAGATAATGACGAATTACGTGCTATTTCCCATATTGGATATGAAGACGTTGCAAAAGGAAGACAGGATGTAACGACTATTTTTACCCATGAAAAAGTAAAAGAAGCAATTCTGAAAAAGGGATTAAGTTGGTGAGTTATAAAGATGTTTTGGGTAAATAATAGAACGAAATTAATTTGTTGTAATTTAGATAAATCAAAATAAGCATTTTAATATCCTTTAATCCATATTCCTGACAACAAATTAGAAATTTATGAAAAGAAATTTTATGGTCTTTTGTCTATTGATTTCGTTTTTTGAAGCATCCGCTCAAAAACCAATTATTTTGGACGACATTCATTATTATGTTAGTGACTCGTCTGTTCGGGAAGTTGCAAACAACTATTTTAAAACGTTTTTTAAAGGACGTGCGATGGCTGAACAGGAAATGAATCCACTGTTATTTATTGATTTTATTTCTATTAGACCAGATGAATCGACGTTAAATATTTCTTCACCTGGACCGTTCCCAGGGGTAAAAGTGGGTGACCCAAAACGTTGGATTCGTGAAAAAGTGAAACCTTCTGCTTCAAACCCTCCAATGTATGGGGTGCGTTGGCTGGCATTTAATACAAAAAGTATCCGAAAAACGGTAAAAAAATTATTGAAGGCAGGGTATGATTTCGCTTTGGAAGATTTTAATTTACCAACAGAACCCGATGTGAATGCCGTGGCAATGTATGGTTTTGATTATAATATTATTGTCTTGGTGGAACGCCCGAAAATGAAGAAGCAAAAGACCGAGTTTGGGATTGATCATTTGCAACTATTAGTTAATAATTTAGAAGATAATGTCAAATTTTATCAAACAGTTTTAGGAGCAGAAATCATTGACAAGAAAGAACGTTCTACGGTTCTGAAAATTGGAAATCATAAATTTGTTTTATCTGAACCAGAAGCATTAGGACTTTCACGTGAACAAGTTATTGAACGTGATCCTAAAAAATTTGTTGCAAATATTGACCATTTGGGTTTTCTATACGACGAAATAGAGCCAGCATTTTACGGGGCAAAAGCCAATAATTATAGAATCATCATGGAACCAAAAACATTGATGTATTATGACAAACCAACACCCTATACGTTTTGTATTTTGATGAGTCCCGATAATTTGCAAATTGAATTAGAACAGGAAGAAGGAAGAACCTCGGCAAGAAAAATTTATAAAAATGAAAAGTAATTAATGTAAATTAAAAAATTATCAAGAAGCCTTGTAAATTATACATTTATAAGGCTTTTTTGTTAAAAACACCCTTTAACGTAGGACAATATTCATAAAATATATAATGAATTTTGTTTAAATTTATAAAAATCCTTTTTATCAAAACGAATGAAAAAAACAATATACGTCATCGGTAGCTCCAATACCGACATGGTTATAAAATCGGATAAACTACCCGCCCCTGGCGAAACAGTGATTGGGGGTGTTTTTTTAATGAATGCTGGTGGAAAAGGGGCAAATCAAGCGGTTGCAGCTGCAAAATTGGGAGCTGATGTTATTTTTGTTTGTAAAGTCGGTAATGATATTTTCGGGAATCAAGCGGTGGAAGGTTTTAAAAATCTTAGAATTAATATTGATTTCGTTTTTACAGATGTAGAAAACCCATCGGGTGTTGCCTTGATTTTAGTGGATGGACACGGAGAAAATAGTATTTCAGTTGCATCAGGGACTAATGGAAATCTCCAAATTTCAGAAGTTCAACAAGCCATTGATAAAGTTCAGGCGGATGATATTGTGCTTTTACAATTAGAAATTCCTTTGTTTACTGTTATGGAATCCATCAAAAAATGTGCAGAAAAAGGAGCAAAAGTTATTTTGAATCCTGCCCCCGCTCAAAAATTAGATGAAAATTATTTCAAATATTTGAGCATGATTACACCAAATGAAACCGAAGCAGAAATTTTGACAAGTATAAAAGTAATTGATACAGAAACCGCCAAACGTGCCGCAAACGTCTTTCACAACAAAGGAATTGAAGAAGTTATCATTACGTTGGGGTCAAAAGGAGCGTTTTACAGTAATAAGAATAAACAATTACTCATTACAAGTCCCGAGGTGAAGGCAATTGATTCAACTGCCGCAGGTGATGTTTTCAATGGTGCTTTGTGCGTTGCTATTTCCGAAAATAAACCGATTGAAGAAGCCATTGCTTTTGCTTGCAAAGCCGCTTCAATTTCCGTAACCCGCATGGGAGCCCAAGCATCAGCCCCCACAAGAGACGAAGTTTAACAAATCTCTAAATTACATAAATCCATGAAAATCAAAGTATTAGCACTAATTTTAATGAGTTTAGTAGTCCAAGCTCAAAAAGAAATTACCTTAACAAAAAGCCAACTCAAAGATAAAATCATGGGTGGCTGGGCTGGTCAAACTATTGGCGTAACATTCGGTGGTCCCGTTGAATTTAAGTTTAACGGCACGATGATTAATGATTATCAGAAAATTCCTTGGTATGATGGGTATATCAAGAAAACTATGGTAAATAGTCCAGGAATTTATGACGATTTATACATGGATTTGACTTTTGTGGAGGTTTTTGAAAAAGAAGGATTAGATGCCCCCGTCACCTCTCATGCAAAGGCTTTTGCCAATGCTGGTTATGTACTTTGGCACGCCAATCAAGCGGCTCGCTATAATATTTTGAAAGGAATTATGCCACCAGCTTCTGGAAATTGGTTGAATAATCCTCATGCCGATTGTATTGATTATCAAATCGAAGCGGATTTTGCGGGTCTGATGTCGCCAGGAATGCCCAATACGGCTTCACAAATTTCGGATAAAATTGGACATATCATGAACTACGGCGATGGCTGGTATGGAGGCGTATATGTGGGAGCAATGTATTCGTTGGCGTTAATTTCAAAAGATATGAATTACGTGGTAAATGAGGCGTTGAAGACCATTCCGAAAGAATCTAATTATTATAAATGTATTGCTGATGTTATAAAATGGCATAAAATGTACCCTGATGATTGGAAAAAAACTTGGTTCGAGATTCAACAAAAATGGTCAAATGATGTGGGTTGTCCCGATGGCGTTTTTTATCCTTTCAATATTGATGCTACTATTAATTCAGCTTACGTAGTAGTGGGATTGTTGTATGGAAATGGTGATTTTACGAATACAATGGAAATTACAACTCGTTGCGGTCAAGATGCCGATTGTAACCCTTCTACAACTGGTGGTATTTTGGGAGCAATGCTTGGATATAAAGCCATTCCAGAATATTGGAAATTAGGATTAAAAGAAGCAGAATCCATTGATTTTAAATATACAAGTACCTCATTAGATGATGTTTATGAAATTGGAACAAAACACGCATTTTTAAATATTGAAAGAAATGGAGGAAAAATATCGGGTGAAAATGTGATGATAAAAACACAAATCCCTACCTCAGTTAAGTTTGAGCAAAGTTTTGAAAGTCATTATCCAACTGATAAACTTTGGATTGGAAAGAATTTAGAGAAAGAATATGAGTTTGATTTTGAAGGAAATGGCTTTGTTATAAAAGGTGAGGCATATCCCAAAAACACCTCAGCTTGGGATTCCAGAGACCCAAAGAACTTGAAAATGGAGATTTATATTGATGGTAAATTGAGCGAAACCGCCGAATTACCAACCAGTTACATAACTCGAAGACATGAACTTACGTGGAAATATCAATTAACTGATACAAAGCATCATGTAAAATTAAAAATGCTCGACCCATCGCCAGAATATATTTGCCGAATGACTGAATTAATATGGTATTCGAGCAAACCCCAAGAGAAAATAACGATTGGGACGTTTGGGACAATTAAGAAGAAAATAAATTAATTCCACAATAAATTGTATTGGATAAATGGAACGCAGATGACGCTGATGCCTTCGGCAACGCAGATTTTCGCAGATAAAAGAAAATCAGCGAAAATCTGTGCTGCGAAGCATCAGCGTCATCTGCGTTCCAATTTCGATACATAAAAACCACAAATTCATGTTTATTATCGAAGATTATTCACTTGCCGTTGTATTTACCATCATCACCATGTTATGTTGGGGTTCATGGGCGAATACCCAAAAATTGACCTCAAAAGATTGGCGATTTGAGACTTTTTATTGGGATTATGTCTTCGGAATCGTCATTATGTCGCTCATATTTGCCTTTACATTGGGCAGTTCTGGAAACAATGAACGCAGTTTCTTGGAAGATTATCATCAAGCAGATAGTCAAAATATTCAGTCGGCTTTAATTGGTGGAGTGATTTTTAATGCGGCTAATATTTTATTAGTTTCAGCTATTACAATTGCGGGAATGTCGGTGGCATTTCCAGTAGGAATTGGCTTGGCGTTGGTTATTGGAGTGATTGTCAATTACTTAGATAATCCTGTGGGAGATAAAACTTTATTATTTTTAGGCGTAGGATTGATTGCCTTAGCCATTTTATTAAATGCCAATGCTTACCGCAAAATGCAAAGTGGCAATAGTTCTGTTTCTACCAAAGGATTAATTTTATCCGCTGCCGCAGGTATTTTGATGGGGTATTTTTACAAATACGTTGCGGCTTCAATGTTTCCAGATTTTAATGTGCCAGAAGCTGGAAAACTAAGTCCATATACGGCAGTAGTTATTTTTGCCTTTGGAATATTAATTAGTAATTTCCTCTTCAATACCTATTTAATGTTCCGTCCATTTGAAGGCAAACCCGTCTCTTACGGTTACTATTTCAAAGGTTCACCCAAAAATCATTTGATGGGAATATTGGGCGGTATGATTTGGTGTATTGGAATGTCATTTAATATTATTGCCTCTGGAAAGGCTGGGTCAGCAATTTCTTACGGTTTAGGACAAGGAGCAACCATTGTTGCAGCCATTTGGGGGATTTACATTTGGAAAGAATTTAAAGATGCACCCAAAGGAACTTCAACGATTTTGAATGTAATGTTGGGGTGTTATATTGTGGGGTTGGGGTTAATAATTGCGGCAAGATGATAAACAAACTTTTTTATAACCAGACCGTAATCATTACAGGTGCAGGCGTAGGCATAGGCTTTGAAGTTGCCAAACAATTAGCTTTACAAGGAGCGAAAGTTGTTTTAAACGATATTGACATAGATTTAGCATATGCTTCGGCTTTACAAATTCGTGAAAATGGAGGAATATGTGAGGCTTATGGAGGAGACATTTCTGAAATAATAAACATTGAAGCAATTGTAAAATTTGCAGTTTCTACTTTTGGTAAATTAGATATTCTCATTGCCAATGCGGGCATAACAACCTTCGGAGATTTCTTAAATTATCAGCCCGAATCTATGCAAAAACTGTTGCAGATTAATCTATTTGGTACATTTTTCTTGGTTCAGGCTGCCAGTAAACAAATGATTTCACAGGGAGAAGGCGGTAGTATTTTATTGACTTCATCGGTAACAGGAAAAATTGCCCATAAATATTTAGCGGCTTATGGCATGACCAAGGCAGGGCTTGACCAATTAGCCAAAAACTTAGTCATTGATTTAGCTCCTCATCAAATTAATATCAATACCATTGTTCCAGGTGCAACGCTCACAGAACGCACTTTGGAAGATGCTGAATACATTAAAACTTGGTCAAGAATCACGCCTTCTGGACGACCAGCAACCATTCAAGACATTGCACAAGCCTCTCTATTTTTAGTTTCTCCATTATCTCGACAAATTACTGGACAGAATTTAGTGGTTGATGGTGGGTGGACATCGGTTGGCGTTTCACCTTATTAAATTAATATGGATTTGTACGGGATTAAATGTAGAACTGGTTTCCAACCTGTTCATCGGACTTTGAGAACAGGTTGGAAACCAGTTCTACTCTTAACCCCGTGCAAATCATAGAAAACCATTAATATTATTTAACTAATTAAGTAAAATAAGCCTTTAATTTACTTTAATTTATAATTAAAAATCATAAATATCCAATGAAAAATTATCTAATCCTCATCCTACTTTTTGTATTCTTTTCGGCAAATGCACAACAAACCAAACCCTTGATTATTAA
The DNA here is from genome assembly GCA_025354645.1 of Arcicella sp. Lineage (GTDB taxonomy): Bacteria > Bacteroidota > Bacteroidia > Cytophagales > Spirosomataceae > Arcicella. The sequence goes on from JANXML010000216.1 coordinate 7,123, forward strand.
GGAAAATCAAAAAACTGCGGTTTCCAAAGCCAAAGAATTGAGAGAAAAAATCCCTTTCAAGGTTGCGGATGGACTGCAAGTAAGTTTGTGGGCATCTGACTCGCTCGCCCCTGATCCAATTTGTATGTCAATTGATGACATGGGTCGAGTGTATTTGACCCGTTCAAACCGCCAAAAAAACTCTGAATTTGATATTCGTGGACATCAAGATTGGATGACTGAATCAATTAGCTTTAAAACCGTTGAAGATAGGAGAGCATTTTTGAGAAAAACTTTTTCGCCTGAAAATACCCTTAAAAACGGCTGGTTGAAGGATTTGAACAATGATGGAATCCACGATTGGCACGATTTGACCGTTGAAAAAGATGAAGTTTGGCGTTTGGAAGATAAAAACAACGATGGAATTGCAGATGTTTCAACGAGAGTCTTAAACGATTTCAACGAAGAAATTTCGGATGTTGCGGGCGGATTATTAATCAGAAAAAATGATGCTTTCGTTGGAATTGCTCCTGATTTATGGCGTTTAAAAGACACAAATGGTGATGGAATTTATGATAAAAAAACATCAATAAGTCATGGTTTTGGTGTGCATATTGGTTTTGGTGGTCACGGAATGTCGGGAATTATTGAAGGACCAGATGGTAAAATTTACTGGAATATTGGTGACATAGGAGCAAATTTAACTTCTCCTGATGGCAAAAAATCGGTTAATCCAAATTCAGGAATTATTGCCCGTTCAAATCCAGATGGCAGTGATTTTGAGATTTTTGCCACGGGTTTACGAAATACCCACGAATTTGTTTTTGATAATTATGGTAATTTAATTTCTTCGGATAATGATGGCGACCACCCTGGGGAGAGTGAGCGTTTAGTTCATGTGGTGCAAGGTTCGGATGCGGGATGGCGTTCAAATTGGCAATACGGAAAATATACTGACCCCAAAAACAATAAATATAACGTTTGGATGGATGAAAAACTCTATAAACCACGTTGGGATGGTCAGGCAGCCTATATTATTCCGCCAATCATGAATTTTCATAACGGTCCAACGGGAATGGTTTACAATCCTGGAACGGCTTTGGGTTCAATTTGGAAGAATAAATTTTTCTTAGTTGAATTTGTGGGTAATCCTTCCCGTTCGCCAATTTGGTCGTTCGGATTGAAACCCAAAGGAGCAAGTTTTGAATTGGATGGAGAACAAAATATTTTGAATGGAATTCTGCCAACGGGTATTAGATTTGGACCCGATGGTGCATTATACGTAGCCGACTGGATTAATGGTTGGGATGCCAAAGATTATGGTCGAGTTTGGAAATTGGATGTTACCAAAGAAACCAATGATTTGGAAGTTATTCGTCTGGAAACTAAGCGTTTGATGCAATTAGATTATGCCAAACAATCCGCCGAAATGCTCTATTCACTACTTTTAAATGTGGATATGAGGATTCGTCAAAAGGCACAATTTGAATTGGTAAATCGTGGAGAAAAAGGATTATCTATTTTCAAAAAGGCAATTTTACAACGGGATAATCAATTAGCAAGAATACACGGAATTTGGGGAATTGGACAATTAGTACGTACAAATAAATTACTTGCACCAACTTTAATTGATTTATTAAAAGATAAAGATTCAGAGATAATAGCTCAATCTGCTAAGGCTTTAGGAGATGGTAAAATTATTACGGCTGGTAAAGATTTACTTCCATTACTGCAAAATGAAAATCCAAGGGTGAAATTTTATGGGGCAGAAGCATTAGGGAAAATTAGTTATCAAAATGCTGTTCAGCCGTTGATTGAGATGCTGAAAAATAACAACGATCAAGACCTTTATCTTCGTCATGCGGGTGTTCATGCTTTATCGAAAATTGGACAAATTGAGCCGATGGTGGCTTTACAAAAAAATCCAAATAAAGCACTTAGAACTGCTGCGGTCTTGGTTTTAAGGAAATTACATGACCCAAATATTGCGTTATTCTTAACTGATGAAGACGAATATATTGTAACGGAAGTAGCTCGTGGAATAAATGACGATACGTCAATTGAAGCCGCTTTGCCCGCACTTGCAGCCACTCTAAAAGAAACAAGATTTACTTTTGAGCCACTTTTACGCAGAGCCATTAATGCGGCTTTGAGAGTTGGAGGAGATAAAGAATTAGATTTATTAATTGCTTTTGCTGCAAGAACTGACATTAAAGATAATATCAAAGCGGAGGCATTATTGGCATTGGGTTCTTGGGTAAATCCTTCACTTACCGATAGAGTTGACGGACGTTATCGTGGTAAAATTCAGCGAGATGCCAATTCAATTAAGGCTAAAATCCAACCGCATATCGCTAATTTTTTGAAAGAAAAAAATCCTGAAACGCAAATGGCAATGGCAGGATTAATTAGTGATTTAAACATTTCAGAAGCGAATTCAGATTTAGCTAAGATTTATGATGAGACTTCTAATTCAAAAGTGAAATCCGCAATTTTGCCCGCTTTAAATACATTGAAATATCCTGAAATTGAAAATTATATCAAAAAAGGTTTAGAAGATAAAGAAGAAAATGTTAGGTCGGTTTCGGTTAGTTTATTGAATGATAATAATGTAACAAAAGAGAATTTACCAGTGCTTGCTAACACCATATTCTCAAAGGGAGGAATTAAAGAACAGCAACAATTATTGATGGTTTTGGGTAATATGCAAGCGGATAAAACCAAAGTAATTTATTCTGACTTAATTGAAAAATTGAAAAACAAACAACTTTCTCCAAGCCTATTTTTAGAGTTAAATGAATCTGTTGAAAAAAGTGGATTGACAGATTTAAAATCTCAATTAACTAACCTAAATCCTTCTGATAATGTTTCCGAAGAATTTGCATCAAGTCTTTTTGGGGGAGATAAAAATGAAGGAAGAAATATTTTTAATTATAATTCTATTGCTCAATGCGTTCGTTGTCATACTGCAGGAAATGCCACTGATGGTGGGGCAGTTGGTCCTTCATTAAAACGAATTGCGACAAATTTGACTCGTGAACAAATTTTGGAAGCCTTGGTAAATCCAAGTGCAAGATTAGCTCCAGGTTACGGTTCGGTATCCTTAAAATTAACGGATGGACAAGAAGTTTTTGGTACTTTGACAAAAGAAACTGCCGCTGATTTAACCATCACCACTTCTGATGCTGAACCTTTAATAATTCCAATAGCAAGAATTGCGAAGCGAGAAAACATGCCTTCAAGTATGCCTCCAATGGGAAGTTTATTGAGTAAGCGGGAGATTAGAGATGTGGTTGAGTTTTTAAGTAATCTGAAATAGATTTTTACCAGCAAAGCACAAAGGGAATAAGTTATTTGTTTATGAAAAGAGTTGTCAGTTCTCAAAGAACTGGCAACTCTAAATTGTCCTTTTATTTTTTCTATATCCTCCCTAACTCCTCTGCAATTTCCTCCATAGAACGGTTGTTTTCAGGGTCTTGTTGCAGTGCTTCAAGTTCTTGTTGAACGATTCTCAAAACTCTCGCAATATATGAGGCATGCCAACGCTGTCTTTCTTCGGCTTGCTCTGAATTAGGAGTAAATGCCTCAATTTCAGCCGTTTGCAAAATGTTTTTACTCCCGAGCAAACGTTCAATCGTGTCTAAACGCTCATGCAAAACGGCAACTTCCGAGGCAACTGCCATCGTGATGTTTAAAACTTGCTCGACGGCTCTGTCTTCTAAGAAATATGGGCGTTTGCCTTTGGCTTTACTGGATGATAAATGTATATCGTTAATCATAAGTTAGTTATCGGTTATTAGTTACTGGTTATTGGAAGATACGACGATTTGGAATTTATTGAGAATTGGAACAGCCTATTTTGCCATTAACTATTGACCAATAACTATTTTTTCCATGCTCCAAATACATTCCAAATTGCCGACCTTCCATGGTCTTCAACTTCTGGGGCTTTTGGTTTTGTGTGGTCTTCGTTATCATTGATTGACCTTGCTCCAAAAGATAATAGGTTCTCTTTTTTAAACCCTGACTCCACAATCCAATCGAACATATCAACATCGTGCATGGCTCCCCAAAAAGGTTCGTTATTATTGAAAGCATCCCAATCCCTGATAAATTGCTCGAACAAAGACATTTTGTCTGAATATTGAGGTTGTTCAATATGCAACGAAAGTCCGTTTGGTTTCAACATTCTGAAAATCTCTTTTCCAATTTTGAACATGGCTTTCATGGAAGTTTCGTGCAAAAACATAGTCGTCTGAATCCAATCGAATGACTCGGTTTCAAACCCTGTATCCTCCGCATTCAACTGCATGAACTTTACATTTTTAATTCCCAAAGCCACTGCTCGTGCGTGTCCGTAACGTAACATCGGAGTTCCAGTATCTATCCCAATAACCTCCGCATCTGGAAACGCCATTGCTAAGGGAAGCGTATTATGTCCAAGTCCACAACCAATATCTAAAATCCGCTTGGGTTTAAAATCTGGAGCATTTGACAAAACCCAAGATGAAATAGCTTTGCCTCCACCATCCGTCAATTTACCCAAAGCACCGCCCGATGTTACAAATAATCCAGAATCATAATTTGCGGCATTTGAAACGTCCCCTGCAAATAATTCAGTGTGATAACTCCCTGGCATACAGTGATTATCCATTATTTCAAGATAATAAGGGGTTTTGACAGTGGCACTCAAAATCAAGGTTTCAGGTGATTTAGCGTTTAATTCAGCCACTTTTTTTGCCAAATAATCAGCCTGTCGAAGCGTCATCGAACGACCCGCTTGTTGCCTCATTTCCATCGTTGAACGTCTGAGAGCCGCCCAAGTTTGATAATGAGGGTCTGATTTCATGGCTTCCTTTACTTCATCACGAGTTTGAAAATCTCTTCCATTTTCTTGCTTAAAGTTTGGTTCAACCCGTTTTTCAAAAGCAATTTTATTGGCAGGAGAAACTACCGTCGATAAATGACGATTGAGATTAGCTAAAAAATTATAACGAGCTGTTTCGTCATGAGAAACCTCTGGAAATACCTCATGTCTTCCAATGAGACTGTAAACTGGCGGAAGATTGATTACTGGATTGTTCATAATATTTCGATTTATGGTATTTCAAATTTACTTCTTTCCACTAAAAAAACTAAACGTTCCGATTGCATAATCTGATAAAGTCGAACCATGGGTTCCTCCATCCGTTGTTATGAGTGTAACTTTTCCACCTTTTGCTTTCATCGCTTTTTCTGCCGTAACTGAATTATTATAAAATACTTGCTGATCTGCATTTCCGTGATATAATTGCGTTTCTGTTTTAGGAGCCCAATCAAAAACGTCATTATCTTTTACAGCCTCCAAAAACTTTGTATCCGTTCCATCGTTAACGCCTTTTTTAAAAGATTCTAAAAAGGCTAAATTGATACTTACACTAACATTAGCATTATTTCCTTTTGCCTGAATATCAGCGGCATACGGCTCTTTGAAGTAAGTATTCATTAAGCGATTTAATCCATAAACACGATTGTAGGTTTGCGTTACCCAAATGTATAATTGATTGTATTCAGCGATTCCGTGGGTTGTATTATTCATTAAATCTTTCATGAATTGCGTTTTATTATACGCTCCAGCACCACAAGAAGAAGCTACTAAATTGAATTCAGTTGGAAATTGTTCTTCAATCTTTTTTTGTAATGACATTGTGGCAAATCCTCCTTGTGAATATCCCGTAATCATTAATTTTTTATTCCAATTAATTTTTTCATTAGCTATAAACTCTGAAGCAGCACGAATCATATCCAAACTTGCTTGTGCCAAACTTTCACGATGTTCATAGGGATGCTCAATGTTTTTGGAAACGCCATAACCAATGTAATCTGGACAGGCAATAATATATCCATTTGACCCAAAGATAGAAGCAATCGAATACGCCTCGCTACTTGACTGATAATTCGAGGGAGCCTGTGCATCCGTTCTGATTGTTCCATGTTGTTGGCTAATCATCGGAATTGCATCAGTTGTGTTAGGAACAATCAAAGCTCCCGACGCTTGAATTTCGGTCCCATCTGTATTTTTAGTTTTATAGATTATTTTGTAGGCTTTAATATCATGCTTTAATAGAGCATTCACAAATAATGTTACCGAAGGATTATTAACTCCCCCAGTCAATCCATTGGCTCTTGTTTGTAGAGATGCTTTATTGTATTCGCCTATTAATGAGCTACTTACCAAATATTTATTAGGAATTGGATCAGTTGTAGACGAAGTTCCACAACTTGAGACGATGAAAAATATTACTGGAAAAATTAAGTAATATACCTTAAATATGTGTTTTACTGATTTCATTTTGTTTGTTGTTTCTACTTTTAACGCCTAAAATTTCAATTTGTTTCGAGTAGAATTTAACTTTTCCTTTATAATTTTATTACATGACTTATCACTAATCCTGCAAGTATTGCTAAACCATAACTTAAAAGCGTTCCAACCAAAACATATTCAGATTGTTTCGTTTCTGTATCTTGCCTGAATCTAAGAATTGATAATGAAATCTGTTAAAATATGAGCCAGTATTAATCGAAATAACAAGGCGAGTTCTGTGGACGAAAAAATTGAATACATTTACATAATTTTAGTTATTATTTCTTCAAAACGATTCAAGAGACTTTCATTGGCTGACCACGAAACTGCCTTTAAATGTTTATTAACGGCTGGCTGTGAAATGTTGAGAAGCCCTGCAATTTCTTTTTCTTTTTTTCCTTGTAATTTATAGAAAAACACTTCGGCTTGTGTGGATGTCCAACCTTGAATAATGGCTTCCAATAAAGTGAAGCTCGTATTCATTTCAGCATCAATTTCTGGATAGGAACTTCTAAAAACAAGACGATTTCCTTTTTTATTCATTTCATCAAATGACCTTCCAGAATATCTAAAAGCCTCTCCATCCGAGCGTGATAGTGTTTTTTCAAGAGAACTTATCTCTCCTATTCCAATGGCTTGTCTTAAATCTAACCCATTTTGATTTTTAGAAAGCCTGAGAAAGTAAGCTCTATTTAATAAACAAATTTTGAGTGTATGGTTCAGATTTGGAATAATACATTGAAAACTGTCACCTCGAAATATTTCATATTTTACTTCTGAAACTATACTCGCTTCCTTTGTCCATTCAATAAAATTATTTATCAAATTTACCTCTGGTTTTTGAGAAATTTTAGTATAATTTACAACGTCGGCTGTTATAATTGAGTAGTTCATTTTATTTTTTGACAAATATAATTATTTTTGGTTATATTTATATATTATAACATTTTTTAGTTATAATTTTAGTATATAACCAAAAAATGTTATATAACTTTTAACTTAATTAACACAACAGAATAACTAATCATTATATCCTAATTCCAAATCACGCTCAACCAATTTATTATCCCTTTCTTCTTTCAATCCATAACCTCCACCGCCTGGCAAATTCAAAATTAATTCTTCGCCTGGATAAAATTTCGTTAAACCCTTTGGTGGAACAAAACGGTACGGACGAATTTCCATCGAACCACTCGAACCGTTTTCACCTCCCAAAATTCCGTGAGGAAAAGTTTTTGTTTTTTCGGTTAAAATTGACAAATTAATTGGCTCTTTACCAACCATTTTGAATGAAAAAGTCTGACCTAAACCGCCTCTGTATTTCCCTTTCCCACCAGTGTTTGGACGTAATGATTTCTCAGTAACCATTATGGGCGAATCTCTTTCTAAAACTTCAATTGGAACGTTTGCAACATTCGTGGGAAAACTCAACACATTCACACCATCTTGATTTGGGCGGGCAGCATATCCCCCATTCAAAAAGAAATATTCAACAAAATCTGTTTTCTCTGTTCCATTTTTGGTAAAAATATCTTTTTGCCCATTTAAAACAATACACCAACAAGCGGAACCACAATCAGCTTGAACTTGCAACGGAACTGCCTGAGCCAACGCCCCAAAAACAGGTGCATGAAGTATATTTCCAGTTATATTGCGACCGCCCAAAGGAACAGGTTTTTGAGCATTGAGTAAAGAACCAAACGGAGCCGTTACTTTTATTGGGCGAAAGGCTCCTTCATTATTAGGTACATCGGGCGAGAATGTACATTTAATTGGATACGCCGTGTAAGCATAAACATAGTTCATCACCGCATTAATTGCCAAATAATGAGGACCCGAAGAACCTGCATAATCTACCGAAATTTCATCTCCTGCAATCGTTACCGTACAATTTATGTGAACCAAATCCTCCAAACCATCGCCATCTGCATCGTATTTGTAATTATAAACACCATCAGGAGCTTTGGAAATTGCTTCTCTCATGGCTTTTTCGGAGGCTTCGATAATTTGTTCAGAAAGGGCTTTCAAATCCTCCATTTCATTCTCATCCATTAATCTTTTCAATGAACGAATGCCTTGTTCATTAGCCGCTAATTGGGCTCGAATATCTCCCAAAGTTTGCCTCGATGCCCTCACATTTGCCTCAATAATATTAAAAAGCATTTGATTTACCACGCCAGCATCATACAATTTTGTGGGAGGAATCATCAAACCCTCTTCATACAAATCTCTTGCACCAGCACCCCACAAACTTCCGCCCATATCAGGCGAATGAGCGATTGTTCCTATAAAACCAATTATTTTTTTAACCTCTCCCCGACTCTCTCCTTCATGAGAAGGAGTAGTGCGAAAAATGGGGGAAACTAAGCCAATATCAGGTTTATGCCCTGCACATAGCCACGGGTCATTCGTGATTACGCAATCACCCTCTTGCCATGTTTCAATTGGAAAAAAATCTTTCAATAATGCCTTCGTAAGCATCGGTAAAACTCCCAAAAATGAGGGAACAGAAGTACTTGATTGTGCAATTGAACGACCTTGCTCATCCATTAAAACCACGGCAAAATCGTTGGATTCACGAGTTACTGTTGAAAAAGAAGTTCGTTGTAGGGTTGTTCCAGCCTCATCAACAATGGCTAAAAGGCGTGACCAGAGAATAGACAAAGAGATTGAATCGTATTTTTGCAAAGTCATAGTTGAATTAGTATTTCGTGTTCTCAAATTTAACAGAAAATTGCTATCTTTGGTTAATTAAATCCTAAAATTCAAAGTCAGAATGTCCCCTATCGAAACCATCAACCATTTTTACCAATCAATTATTGAAAAACGAGTTGAAGATATTTGTTTAAGTTATGTGCCTTCAGAAGATACTTATGTGATTTTGGAAGGACCGAGATACACGACATTGGGCTTTGAAAAAATTGCAAAAGGTTGGGGGGATTTTTGTAATTCTCCTTTGACATTAAATAAAATAGAATGGGTTGAAGGTCCATTTGAAGAAACTTCAACAGATATGGCTTGGGTTGGGGGAATGATTGTGCTAACGGTAGAAGTAAAAGATAAAGAATTTGCTGTGCAATTTCGTTCAACTTTTGTGCTTCGTAAAAATGAAGAAAATGATTGGCAAATAAAGCATGAACACGTTTCAGCACCGTTAAAAGACCCTTACGGAATTGGAGATTGGTTGAAACCATTTAGCAGTTAAGTACCCGTTTGAAAATAGTTTATGTTATTTTTATTAACTTCGTTCCATGGGACGAGTTAATATTCCAATATTAAGCGAATCGGCTAAATTAGCCTTAGAACATGA
>JANXML010000306.1 GCA_025354645.1 Arcicella sp.
ATAAATTCTAAGAAAATCCTGTCCAAATCTTTTCGGGCATCCTCTGAAATAATTACCTTTTGAGCCATTGATTAATCATCGTTTTAACTTCATCTTTCGTATGAAATTGTCCATTTTTGATTTGCTCTTCCGAACTTTTAATTCTTGCAAGAATAACTAATCGTTCCATTACATCATCAATAGTAAATCGTTGAGGCATTCCTTGAATGCAGAACAGAACTTGCTCTTTTTCTAATGTTGCTGTCATCGTTTTATATTTTTACAAAAGCATTTTCTTAACCTTATGCAATCCTGCCACTAATTTATCAATCTCCTCTACGGTATTATAAACAGCAAATGAGGCTCTGGACGTTCCCAAGATGTTGAATCTTTGCATCAACGGTTGCGTGCAGTGATGTCCAGTTCTCACGGCAACTCCTTGATTATCAAGCAATACGCCAATGTCTTGATGGTGGATACCGTCCATTACAAAACTGATTACTGATATTTTTTCCTTCGCTTGACCTACAATTCTTAATCCTTCGATTTCAGATAATTGCTCGGTTGCGTATTTCAACAACATATCTTCATGAGCGGCAATATTTTCTTTTCCGTGTTTGGCAATGTATTCCAAAGCGGTTTTCAAAGCTACTACATCCGCAATGTTGGGCGTACCCGCTTCAAATTTATAAGGCAATTCGTTGTAAGTCGTTTTCTCGAAAGTTACATCTTTTATCATCTCGCCACCGCCCATGTACGGGGGCATGGCGTTAAGGATTTCTTTCTTGCCATACAAAACGCCAATTCCCGTTGGACCGTACAATTTATGAGCTGAAAATACATAAAAATCAGCATCAAGTGCTTGAACATTAACATTTAAGTGAGACGTTGCCTGAGCTCCATCAATCAAAACTTTTGCTCCGATAGCATGAGCCAAGTCAATGATTTGTTTCACTGGATTAATAGTTCCCAATGAATTTGAAACGTGATTTACCGAAACTAATTTCACTTTTTCAGAAAGCATATTTTGGTACGCTTCCATATCTAATTCGCCCAAATCCGTTACGGGAATCACTTTCAATTTAATTCCTTTCTCTTCACAAAGCATTTGCCAAGGCACAATATTGGAATGATGTTCCATGCCCGAGATGATAATTTCATCGCCTTCTTTGATGAATTTCCGTCCGAAAGTACTGGCTACCAAGTTGATACCCTGCGTTGTTCCCGAAGTGAAAATAATTTCTTCGATGGAAGAAGCTCCCAAAAAATCACGGATTGCTTCACGAGAAGCTTCAAAATCACGGGTGGCACGTTCCGCAAGCGTATGGATTCCTCGGTGAATATTGGCATTATCAAAATTGTAGTAATGGGCAATAGTGTCAATAACCGAAGTAGGTTTCTGGGTAGTTGCAGCATTATCAAGATACACCAATTTCCGACCATTAATTTCTTGATTAAGGATTGGAAAATCTTTCCTGATGGCTTGTATATCTAATGTTTGTGTGAGTTGCATTATTGTAAAGGTTCAATTTTTAACATAGGCTTACTTTCGGTCATCAGCTTCCAGTTTTCTATCAATTCTTCTTGATGTAAAACTGCCCATTCTACTACTAAACCGAATGTTTTTGCTGGCAATTTTCCTTCCAACAAAGCAAAATCATTGATTGAAATTACCGCTTTGAAATCTCCATAATGTGCATGAAAATGTGGAGGATTATGGTCATCGAAATACATATAAATAATGATTCCGAGAAAGCGACTAATTTGTGGCATACTGTTCTTTTTGTTTCCAATTTTGAAAACTTATTCCTAATAATTTTAAGTACAATGAATCTGGACAAATATCTAAATCTTCATTCCAAGCAACAGCATTCGACTCTTTGTCAATATGTACTTGTTTGAAAAGATTATCTTTATCCCATTGCTCAAATATACCTTTATGAGCAAGATTTGAAACATCTGCAATACCTTGCGTTCCATCTTCATATTTCAATGCAAGACGGTAATTGTCAAGACCTTGTACATCAATTAGTTTTGGAAACATTGCTAAATCTTTTATATCATCTCTTGATTTGAATCATTACTCCAAGTCTTCTTCGAGGTTCAAATTTACCTGTAAATTTTAAGCGTATTCTATCATATCCTTCGGTTAAATCTCTACCCAAATAACAGACCTCTTTTCTATCTTTTGAGTGATACAAAATGTAACCTCCGAGGATATTTAATCCATTTTCATCGGTGACAGGATTCCCCAATAAAAGCCATTCGTCTGGATATAGCAACTTGGCATCTTCAAATGAAATATATGTATTCTCCATAATTATACCACTTTAAAGTTGATAAATCTTCTCCTCAATCAATACCTGCAAATATTCTTTAATAGAAGCTATCTCAAATTTATCAATCACGTCTTGGGCGAAGGCTAAGGTCAATAAGGCTCTGGCTGAATCTTTTGAAATGCCACGGGCTTGCATATAAAAAAGTGCATCATCGTTCAATTGCCCTGTGGTTGTGCCGTGTGAACATTTTACATCATCAGCCCAAATTTCTAATTGTGGCTTAGTATTCATCGAAGCATCTTCCGAAAGCAGAACATTTTTGCACGACTGAAAAGCATTGGTTTTCTGAGCATCTTCTCTCACGAAAATTTTACCATTAAAAACCCCAGTTGATTTTCCTTTCAAAATTCCTTTGTATAATTCATTGGAATTTGAATTGGGTTTGGCGTGATCCACAGCGGTATGATTGTCCACGTGTTGTTTGCCATTGGGGATGTACAAACCAAACATATTGGCTTCGGCGTATTCTCCGTCTATCTTGATATTCAAGTTGTTACGCACAAATCCGCCGTTTGCTGTTACAGTATTTGCCGTAAAAACTGACTTATTAGCTTGTAAAACAGAAGTCGTCCCGATGTGATATGATTTGTCCGATTCGTTTTGAACTTTATAATAATGTACGTTCGCTTCTTCTCCTACCACAAATTCGGTTACGGCATTTGTAAATGAAGCGTTTTCGCCAATCGAACGGAAAGCCTCGGCAATTTGAACTTCTGAACGCTTACCAACCACAATCAAATTACGAGGCTGTGATGCCACATTCAAGGTACGAGCATCATTAATAAAACGAATAATAATTGGCTGTTTAACTACTTTATTGTCAGGAACATACACAAAAATTCCGTGCTTTGCAAAGGCAGTATTCAAAGCCGTGAAAGCATTATCCTGATAATCAGAATATTTATTGAAATACTGTTCAACTAATTGTGGTTGCGTTTTGGCACCTTCGGCAAAAGTTAAAATTTGTAATTCTGAATCTAGACTAACAATATTTGAAAGTTCTGAATTATAAACGCCATTGATAAAATATAAAATATTGCCTTCCAAGTTCGGAATGGGCATTTGTTCTAAGTCAGCCGCCGAGAAATCAGTCTTTGCATTAAAGTCAAATGCTTGATTAACCAAGTTTTTAACGTTTGAATATTTCCATTCTTCGTGTCTGATAGTGGGGAAACCCAATTTGTCAAAACGCTCCAAAGCTTGCTGACGAACCAAATGCACGGCAGATTTTGCTTCGCCATTCATGCGTCCTTCGGCAGTTTTGAAATCTGCAATTAATTGAGTTTTTAAGTCTGAATTGTTCATGTTTTTTAAGAATGTACCGTTATTTCATCACGGTCAATTTCTATGAAATTATTAGCGTCAAATAAGGCTACTATTTCTTCGATATTATCAGAAAACAACTTTATTAGATGTTTATTCTGAATATTTCCTGTGGTAAGTGTGCATCAACAACAAACTTTATCATGCCAATACTACTTTACGAATACTTTTTACCTCAGTAAGCCTGGCAGCAAATGCTAAACAAGCCATAAAATCTTCTCTTACTAAATCTGGATAATCTTCTAAAAGTTCATCAATTGTCATCCCAGACGACATTAATTCAAGCATAATCTGAACAGGATAACGCAAACCTCTGATTGTTGGTTTTCCATGACAAATATTTTCATTAATGGTTATTCTTGAAATGAGATTTTCCATGATTTGAATCGTAATTAATAAACTTTATCGTGAGTAATTATATTTAAGCCATCAAACGTTTTCGTAAATCAGACATATTATTTGTAAACTGTCGAGTTTCTTGTTTGCTATCTTCATGATTTTGAAGAATATCACTTCTACGCTCTTCAATGATTATATTTTTTAACATATTCATTAAATCTTCTTTTTCGTCAAGCGTTAATTCTTTGACTTCTTCTACAACATCTGAAAATATTTTCATGTGCTTGGTGCTTAGGAAATGTGAAAATATTTTATAGATTCATAATTAGTAGTGGTATTTACAACCCACTATACAAATTAGTTCGTCTGTTACTTCATAAACTAAACGGTGTTCATCATTGATTCTACGAGACCAAAATCCTTTGAAATTATGCTTCAAAGCCTCTGGTTTCCCTAATCCTTCAAATGGATTACGATGAACATCTTCGATTAATTTAATAATTTTATTTTGAATCTTCTTGTCAGTATCTCTCCACTCGCAAAACTGTTCAAAAGCATCAGGGGTAAATGATATTAACCTCATTTTAAATCTTCTATTGATACAGTTTTTATTCTTCCGTTTCTTAATTGAGCTATTGATTTTTCTAATACCAAACGATTCGCTTCGCTTTTATTCAAATAATCTGTTTCATCCATTTTGGAATCAATAGTCAAAGTGATAACTCTATCTTTGAACATTGTTTTCAAAGACTTTAACAAATTGACATTCAATTCGTTAGCGTTAAGTTCAATGGTAGTTGTCATGTGTAAAATATGTTAAACCGCTTCGCTCAATTCGTTCGCTTCAACCTCAGCCTTTATCCAATCATATCCTCTTTCTTCCAACTCCAAAGCTAATTCTTTTGTGCCTGATTTTACGATTCGTCCTTTGTATAATACGTGAACAAAATCTGGGACAATAAAATCCAATAAGCGTTGATAATGTGTGATCACGATGGTTGCATTTTCGGGTGATTTTAGTTTGTTAACTCCCTCAGCCACAATGCGTAAAGCATCAATATCAAGTCCAGAATCGGTTTCGTCTAAGATGGCTAATTTTGGATTCAAAACTGCCATTTGGAAGATTTCATTACGCTTTTTTTCACCTCCCGAAAATCCTTCATTCAATGAACGACTCAACAAAGATTGGTCGATATTTACGATCTTCATTTTCTCCTTAAACATCTTCAAAAACTGCACTGCATCCATCGGTTCTTCACCACGGAATTTACGCATTTCATTTACAGCTGTTTTCAAGAAATTGGTAGTGGAAACGCCTGGAATTTCTACGGGATACTGAAACGCCAAAAACACACCCGAGGCAGCACGTTCTTCGGGAGCTAATTCTAATAAATCTGTTCCTTCAAAATCTACTGTTCCGCCCGTTACTTCGTAGGTATCACGACCCGCCAAAACTGATGCCAACGTACTTTTCCCTGCACCGTTGGGTCCCATAATAGCATGAACTTCGCCCGCTTTTACTTCTAAATTCAAACCTTTCAGAATCTCTTTTTCTCCAATTTTAGCCTGTAAATTGCTGATTTTTAACATTATATTGTATTATTTGTATATCGTGATTTATTCTCCTACAAAATTACGTTTTCCGCTTTTGCTATCCAAGTGTTTAATTAGAACAACTCTAAGTAACGAAAAAAAGTTTCTGATGTAAATTCACGAGAATCAATGTATGCGGATTGTAAATAATCTTAGAAAATAGAATCCGTGTCAAAATAGCATCGGAGATGCTCAACATTAAAATTTGCGTAACATGAGTTATTGAGACTATAATACGGTAACAGTTTACAAAATTCCAATATTAATTTTCATCTATTTTCAAGAAATTATAAACCATTATTCCTTAAACAAGTTGAATCCTTGAAATACCATTGTTAAGAAATCTCTTTAAATTTATCCTTCTTATGTTAAAATCATTTTTACTAATTTTTAGTACACTCCTTTTTGGTGTCTTTACGTCAGTTTTTGCTGCTCCCCCAACAGTTTCATGGCTTTGTCCAGACAACAACACAACTTTTTCTCAGGGAGAAATCATTACTTTACAACCAACTATCGTTGAGGCTTTGTCCACCATTCAAAAGGCTGAATTTTTTGATGGTAGTGTTAAAATTGGAGAATCCTCCGTTGCTCCTTTTCGTTTTTCTTGGCGTAGAGCTTCCGTTGGAACACATTCAGTTACCTTTAAAGTAACAAATTTTTCTAATGAAAATAGTATATCTTCCGCTCGTAGCTTTATTGTAATAGCCTTTGTGTCAGGTAGTAACAGCATAATAACGTGGAATTTTAACAGTGCCACAACTACTGCAAATAAGCAAGGCTGGATTGATACTGACCTTGATGGAAACGATTGGAAATGGAAACCAACCGATGGTGTTGGTGGAACTGGGGGCTGGTTTCGTTCTTTGGTTAAACCTAACAATTACGTTGCCTCGCCTGCCGTTGCGATGAAAGCGGGCGTTACGTACACCGTGAGTTTTGCCGCTCGGCAACCCAATAGTTCAGCTACTCGTCAGATTAGGTGTGCGATGGGAACGAGCCAAAATCGAGCAAACATTACGGATATTGGCATTATCGAATTACCAGGCGGAGGATATAGTGTGCCACCTTATGTTACGTATAATCCAACTTTTACGCCCACTATTTCTGGAAACTATCACGTTGTTTTTTACGTGGACGAAGCCTTCGGAGGCTATCACGATTCTTTTGTTGATGATGTTTCTGTGGAGCGAACTATATTCCCAACCGTTAGCATTACAAATCCATTGAACAACTCAGTTTTTAATGAAAATGATGTTAATGGAACCAATATTTCGTTTAATTTTTCGGCAAATGATTTAGACGGTCAAGTAGCAAGTATAGAACTTTTTCAGAACGATAAGAGTGTGTTGAATCTCACAAAATCTTTCAACGATACTACTTGGGTTATGAAGCGGGTTTTGCCAGGCAACTATAATTATGTTACTAAAATTACCGACGAACAAGGAAATATAACGATTTCGGATACTGTAAATACAAAAATGAATTTCTCGGATGGTACACTCAGTAAGTATATTCACTGGAATTTTGATGGTACAACGCAAGAATCTGTTTTTAATGCTTGGAAATTTAATGCCACAGGTCAAGGAGATTGGCGTTGGCGTGGCGGCGATGGTTGGCAAACAACCGCCCACGCTGAGGCATTTCAAGCTGGTTCACAAAGTTTTATGGCTTCGCAGGGAGTTTATTTGACGGCTGGGCAAATCTATAAACTCTCATTTAAAGCGAATCCCCAAAATCCAAATACCAAACTTCGATTCTCTTATCATACTTCTCCAACCTTGGGAGGCACACTAATCAGAGAGATTAACTTACCAAATACTTCTCCAAATCCAAACGGACGAGATAATTTTCAGACACATTTCGCCCAAAATTTTCAGGTTACCACCAGCGGAATGTACTACTTAATCGTTTCAACGCCAACAACCGCAACAAGCGTCAATCAAATACAACTCAAATTTGATGAAATTCGATTGAGTGGTAATTTAAACATTGCTCCGTTGACCAAATTTACTTACCCGACTACTACTATTTTCGCCGCTGAAAATTCCACTATTTTGCTCAAAGGTACTGCCGTAGATTCTGATGGTTCAGTCAATAAAATGGAGTTTTTTGATGGTGTAACTAAATTAGGAGAAGATACTTCGTTTCCTTATGAATACCGTTGGAATAAATTGCCTTTGGGTTCTCGATCGGTTCAACTCAGAGGAATAGATAATGAAAATGTAGGTGATTCAACCGTAAAAATTACGGTTAATGTTTTGCCAAGTCAGTTTTCAGTAGCTTCATTTTTGGGCGGAAACGGCGAAGATGATATTCGAGGAATGGTGATTCAAGCCGATGGAACAGTAATACTTGCCGCTAATTTAGCGAACAATTATACAACGGGGGTTTTGCCACAAATTTTGCTCGGAAGTGCCACTGCGGCATCCCAAGGTTGTATTTTGAGAGTCTCAAGGGATGGGCGACAGGTATTGTCGGTTACTCGTTTGGCGGCAAAAGTGGTTGATTTATCTTCCGATAATATGGATAATTTATACGTTGCAGCGGGAATTGATGGAGCAATAAAACTTAATCCACGAGCCAATCAAATACTTTGGCAACAAACTACGGCTTCAAGATATACCCAAAGAATTGATGCTGGACCTTTGGGATTTTCAGCGATTTTGAACACTGGCGAAAGCAATCCAGATGATGAAACTTGGGGTAGTGGATTGGGCGTAAAGATTTTTAACCCCGCTGGAATCCTACTCGGAACTTCGGGCGGAGCATCGCAGTATGGTTCGGACGTTGCCATTGATGAGGCTTCGCAAACTGTGATTAGTTTAGGTTTTAAAAACGTGCAAGCCCAAACCATAACGGGGCGACTTCCTGTTTATATCAGCGTTGTGAAGGGACTAAATTACGATGGAACATTGAAATATAACGCCTATGATTGGGAAGCAGATTCAAATATGGTTTTGAGTGGAGTAACCGTGCCGAATCCAAGATACATCAATCGGACAAATAATAATATGGCAGATGCAAGGGCGTACCGAGCGGAAATTGGTCAGGATGGAAAATTGTATATTTTGCATGAAGTGTCGGGAGGTAATCATATGTTCAGATACGCTCCGTTTAATATTTCTCAGCCCGTTTCGATTGTGGGAGGAGATAATTATTTTACTTTTTCCAGTACAGGTACAGAAGTAAAATTAGTTTTGACAAAACATAATCCTTCCGATTTTTCTTACATTCAAGCCCAACAAATGACCAATCGATTGCCTCCACCTTTAAGCAAAGGCAACACCATTTATGGAAGATCGAGCGGTTTGGCGGCTGACTCATCGGGGCGGGTTTATCTCACGGGAGAATCCGCATTCGGCTTGCCAATTACCCTTGATTATCAACCAGGAGAATACTCGGGTGGAGCGTATATTTATGTTCTAAGTCCAGATTTTAGCACCCGAGAAATTTGTACTCGTTTGGCAAGCAGCGGAGAAGGACGAGCTTTGGCAGTCAGAAGTAGAACCAATTGGGGTTTTGCGGGTAGCACAAATCAACAATCAATGTATCTCCAAAAACCCCTTCAAAAGGTTGTGGGAGGACTTAATGACGGATTTTTAGTCTTAAAATCTACCTCAACTTGTGGAACGATGACTTCGGTGAAATCTGGCAATTGGAACGACCCAACGGTATGGTCGTGCGATAGAATTCCGATGTTTGATGATAATGTAGTAATTTCTCCAACTCACACCGTCACGATTCCTGCAACCTTCAAAGCCGATGGTTTTAATTTAACTATCAAAGGAATATTACAAAAATCAACGACCAGTGGAATGAATTTTAATAAGGATTGAACATACCGTTAAGTAAGTCTCTTTACTTCCCGAAAGTTTTTTCTACTTTCGGGAAGTTTAAACAGGACTAACTTCTCAAAAGTAGAAAAAACTTTCGGGAAGTTCACTACTCAATAATTTTTGCAGATAAAACTGAAAGACATTTACTTAACAGTGCATTAGATTCATTATTAAGCAAATAATTTTCAGTTTTATAAAAAAATATTTGGGAAAAGAATATTCTATATTCTGGACTATTATTATGAATAACATCAATAATTAGGTAAATCCTTTCGTTTTTTTGACAATTATTCTATCCAAACTTGACTTTACAAATAAAAAATTCTTTATTGCGAAAATCTCATTTTTCATCAATAAATGTATGTCAAAATCTATTTTTGTTTCTTCCGAAGTAAGCACACTACAACGCCTTTTGATTCATAGTCCCGACAGCGGTTTGGGCAAAGTTGTTCCCTCAAAAGCCCAAGATTGGTTGTTTGAAGACATAATTCACCTCGACACGATGCGGAGGAAAGAGTATGATTTTTACGTAAAAACGCTTTTGTATTTCCTTGATTCAGAAAAGATTAAAGGAAAATTAGCTCAAATTGATGCTGACCCAGAACGTAATTTTTTCAAGCCCGACAGTCCAGATTATTTTAATTCGGATAAAGTAATTGAACTGCAAAAATTGTTATCTGACATACTTGAAAATGATTTAGTTAGAATGAAATTGGTGGCTGCGGCTTGTGCCATTGAAAAAGAATGGTACACTACGCACGATGAATTATTTAATTTGCCTCCGACTGAATTAGCAAAAACCTTAATTTCGGGTTCAACGCCAACGGGCGAAATGCTTTTTCCACCCATTCCCAATTTTATTTTTACCCGTGATATTGGTATTACGATTAATGACCACATTCTCTTGAATCGTCCCAAGAAACAGGCTCGTACTCGGGAGGCTTTGTTGGTTCAATATATTTTTTATAATCATGATATTTTTAAGGAAATCAGACAAAATTTAATTGAAATTCCTGATAATGAAACACTGTTTTTATTACCCGAAGAAGAAGCCGAAGAAGCCCAATCGACCTTAGAAGGCGGTGATGTGATGATGGTTGCCAAGAATCATTTGTTAATCGGGATTTCAGAAAGGACAACAATTTACGCTGCAAAACAGGTTATCAGAATCCTTTTTGAAAAGAAAATTGTTGATAAAGTAACCCTGGTGAAAATCCCCAAAAAACGGGATTATATGCACATTGATACGGTTTTTACGCAGGTGAAACGTAACGTGTGGGTGCTGTTGGGAACGTTGGCAAAACCACAAATTAATCCCGAAGATGAAGCCTTGATGAAAGCGGGTCTTTTGCAGTCTAAAAAATCTGAACAAGTCCACATCGTGCAGTTCAGACGTGGGCAAGCACAAGAACCCCGTGAGATTGAAAGTTTAGAGACTTTATTACGTGAAATATCCGTGCATGACCTTGACTGTCAGCCACTTGATGTGCAGTTTATTTATTCGGGAAATAACGAATTTCCTTACGGAGCGAGAGAACAATGGACGGATTCGTGTAATCTTTTGGCGGTGAAAGAGGGCGTAGTTATCGGTTATGACCGCAACGATAAAACCCTCGAAGCCTTCAAAAATGCAGGATTTGAGGCAGTGAAAATGGAAGATTTACTCCAAGATTTTGAATCAGGAAAACGCCATCCCGAAACCATGCAAGACACTTTTATTATGTTGCCCTCGGCAGAACTTTCAAGAGCCAGAGGCGGTTCACATTGTATGTCCATGCCGATATTGCGTTCTGGGTTTTGATGTTCGTTGTTCATTTTTCGATGTTTGGTTCCTGACGGTTGAAATACAGAACAGTAATCGACAAAACATCAAATTTCGAAAATCAAATACCGAACATCGAAGCGGTACGCCGCCCGAACTGAAATCGAATATCGAAAAACCAAAACCGAACATCGAAAACCGAACATCAAACATCGAAACAAATGCGTTCACAAACTACTTCAAATATCCTCATGATTCGCCCCGTTAATTTTGGATTTAACCAAGAAACAGCCGAATCAAATGCTTTTCAAAATGTTGCATTTGGAAAGCAACATCAAAATAATGCCCAAACGGTTGCTCTCAAAGAATTTGATGAGATGGTTGAGCAATTACACAAATCAGGCGTGAATGTCATGGTGATTGATGACACCGAAACCCCTCATACGCCCGATTCCATTTTCCCAAACAATTGGATTTCTTTCCACGCAAACGGAACGGTAATTACCTACCCGATGCAAGCCAAAAATAGACGTTTGGAACGTCGTGGAGACATTATTCAACAAATTGGAGAACAATTTTACATCAATCGTAGAATTGATTTATCGGATTTTGAAAGTGAAAATAAATTCTTGGAAGGAACAGGTTCGTTGGTTCTTGATCGTAAATTTAAGATTGCATATGCTTGTCTTTCTCCACGTACAAGTGAAGAAGTTTTGAAGGAATTCTCTGTACAGATGAATTATGAAATTGTAGCTTTCAATGCAATGGATGGAGCGGGCAAACAAATTTATCATACCAATGTTTTGATGTGCATTGGCGATATGTTTGCGGTGATTTGTTTGGAAGCAATCCCCAATTTGGATGAACGACTAATGGTCAGGAATTCTTTGGAACAGTCAGGCAAAAGAGTTATTGAAATAACATTAAATCAGACGAATCAATTTGCAGGAAATATGTTGGAAATAAAAAGCAAAACTGGACAAAAAATGTTGGTTATGTCGAGTTCTGCTTATGATTCATTAAACCCAAAACAAATTGACATTTTAGATGACTATTGTACTATTCATCATTTTGATTTATCCATGATTGAAGGAAATGGTGGAGGTTCTGCCCGTTGTATGATGGCAGAAATACATTTACTGATGAAATAATTTTTGTTAATGTTTTGTTAATAATTCCCTCATTTTTAATTCAAAAGTTACTTTAAATAGTTTATTCGTTTAAAAAACAGTTTGATTACTTTATATGTCTTTTGATAGAAATAATATTTATAATTTCACTCCGTTAGGGAAAGGTTAATAAAAAAACACAGATTACTAACCTTCATCGTTTGAAGTTTATTTTTTGGCAATCAGGCAATTTTTAAGTAATTTGGCAAGAAAATTGATAAATTATACCAGAAAAACAGTCTGATTTAGGAATCAATTAAGCATTTTAATAACAGAATTTCATTTAGCCACTCGATTGAAAATGAGCAATTCACACTCAAATCTTGAATTTGTGTTTGTCAAGTTTTATGATGAAAGGCAGTTCCAAGTTTCAATCACTAAAAATTGTTTTTTCACATCACAACCCATGAAAAAAAGTTTTTTATTCACTCTATTAGCTTCATTGCTAATCTCAACTGCTTCTTTCGCTCAACAATCTTTTGAAGATTTGATGAAATACGGCGTAACTCAAAGTAATTTAGGCAATTATGCATCCGCACAAACAGCCTTTTCGCAAGCAATTTCTTTAAAACCCGAAGATGCAATCGCTCATTACAATAGAGCTGTTACGAAAGCAAATCTTAAAGATAATCGTGGTGCCATTAATGATTTTGATAAAGCCCTTGAAATAAATTCAAGATACGCAGATGCTTTCTCTGGACGTGGACAAAGTAAGGCTCGCCAAGATGATCATAAAGGTGCTTTGCAAGATTATAATAGTTGCATCGCTCTTGATCCTGTTAATGCAAGCACGTATTTTCTTCGTGGACAAAGTAAGTCTAAATTAGAAAACTATAAAGGTGCATTGTCTGATTTTAATAAATCAATTGACTTGACTCCTGAAAATGCTCAGAGTTACACGGCAAGAGGTTTGGTAAAACAAAAATTAGAAGATTATAGAGGAAGTTTAGATGATTTCTCAAAAGCAATCGAAATTAGTCCTAAACGTTCTTCTTCCTTCTCAGGTAGAGGACTGAGTAAAATGAAAATGGGCGATTTCAAAGGTGCCATTGCCGATTATGGCAAAGCCTTAGAATTGACCCCCGAAGATGCAGAATCATTGTATTTTAGAGGATATTGTAAAAGCCAAATGGAAGACTATCAAGGTGCTTTGATTGATTTCGACCGTGCCTTAGGACAAGACCCAGAAAATGCAACAGCTTATTACGGTAGAGGTTTTGCCAAAAGCAAATTAGGTAATACAAAATCTGCTATTGATGACTTTACCAAAGCAGTTTCAATTGGAAATATAGAAAGTAATAAAGTTGTTTTCTCGGGTGCAATTACGAAACAAGTTTTAGATGATTTGAGAAATAACGTTCAAGAGCGTTTGAAAATGGCAGAAATGTCACCTGAGCGTTCGGAAGTATATTATAATCGTGGACTTTCAAAAGCTCGTAACGGAGATGCCAAAACCGCCATTGATGATTATAATAAAGCAATTGCATTAAATCCAACCTATTCGGAAGCGTACTTTACAAGAGGAATGTTGAAGTCTCAAACGGGCGATCAACGTGGTGCCATTCAGGATTGTACGAATGCCATTAAATTAAACGTGAAATACGCTGAGGCTTATTACGTGAGAGGAATTATTCGCCATGCTTTGGGTGATACCGATGGTTGTAATGACCTTAGTAAATCAGGAGAATTGGGATATACACCTGCTTATTCCGTAATTAGAGATTATTGTAACTAAAAAGGTATGAGTTCGTAGGTACAAATTATGAGGTATAAAAAAGGGTAACTTGAAATTTCAAGTTACCCTTTTTAGGTAAAATTTAAGAAAATTATTCTGTAAATCTTTCTAATTAATTCACACCTACGACCTAATACCAACTACCTCATAATTCATACCTACAACCTTATAGTTAAAAACTTATTCAAATCTCAAATGTTTAACAGATTCACCCGAAGTGGCTAACTCTATTAAAGAATCAATTCCTATTTGAAGGTGTTTCTGAACAAAATTAGTTGTTACTTTCTTATCACTATCTTCCGTTTTTACACCATCGGGAGTCATTGGATTATCAGAAACTAACAATAAAGCTCCATGAGGAATTTTATTGGCAAACCCAACCGTAAAAATTGTGGCAGTTTCCATATCAATTGCCATCGCTCGAATGTCTGTCAAATATTGTTTAAATTCTTCATCATGCTCCCACACACGGCGGTTTGTTGTATAAACTAAACCAGTCCAATAATCTAATTCGTGTTTTTTGATAACAGAAGAAACTGAACGTTGTAATCTGAAAGAAGGTAGAGCAGGAACTTCCTTAGGCATATATTCATCCGAGGTTCCTTCGCCACGCACTGCCGCAATAGGAATTATCAAATCTCCCAAAGTCAAATTCTTTTTCAACCCTCCACATTTTCCCAAAAATAAAACTGCTTTTGGTTCAATAGCAGAGAGCAAGTCCATCACAGTTGCAGCCATCGGCGAACCCATTCCGAAGTTAATAATAGTGATATTGTTTGCCGTTGCAGTTTGCATTGGGCGGTCGGAACCCTTAACGTCAACCTCAAATTGGTCAGCAAACATTTTAATGTAATTAGCAAAATTTGTTAAAAGAATATATTGTCCAAACTCTTCTAAAGGTACTCCTGTGTAACGTGGAAGCCAATTATCCACAATGTCTTTTTTTGTTTTCATGTGTTTTTATTTAATTATAGAGAAGTAATTTTGTATTAATTATTCATAAACATTTTAAAGATTTAACCAAGATTCAATTTTCATTCGTTATTTTTGAACTGACAAATTTATCTTTTAAATAATTTGCAATGGAATTACTCAACCTTCCTTCTTATGACCACAAATTAAAGAAAATCAATGACAAATTATGTATTTGGGATATTATCCGTAAAAAATACATTGTTCTGACACCAGAAGAATGGGTACGCCAACACTTTGTCCATCACTTAATCAATGACCATAATTATCCAAAAAGTTTAATAAAATTAGAGTGCGGTTTAAACTACAATCAACTGTTAAAAAGGACTGATATTCAGGTATTTGACAGAGATGGATTTCTTTTTATGATTGTAGAATGTAAGGCTCCATACCTTAAGCTTTCTGAAACAGTTTTTGCCCAAGCGGCTCAATACAATAAAATTTTGAAAGCTAAATATTTAACGATAGCTAACGGAATGATTTTTCACTGTTGTAAAACAGATTGGGAATTGCAACAAATGGATTTTATGGATACATTACCGATATTTTTGTAAGTACCTTTGTCAAATAAACAACCCCCTCATCATGTCTAAAAAACTTATTCTTTTTCTTTTATTATTTTTTATAATTACTTCATTATTAGCTCAAAAGAAAAAATCCAGTGTCTTTTTTGAAACATCTGTTCCAGATAAACCAAAATTAATAGTCGGTATTGTTGTTGATCAAATGCGTTATGATTTTTTATATCGCTATTCGGAAAAATATACGTCAGGAGGTTTTAAACGACTTATGAATGAAGGGTTTAATTGTCGGAATAATCATTATGATTATGCTCCAACGGTAACGGCAGCTGGTCATGCAGCAATTTTTACAGGCTCAATTCCTGCCATTGATGGTATAATTGGGAATGAATGGTTTAACAAAAAAACGGGTAAAGCTGTTTACTGCGTCGATGATTCAACCGTGAAAACGATTGGTTCAGACAGCAAAGCAGGGTTAATGTCTCCAAAAAACCTTTTAGTTTCAACGATTACCGACCAATTAAAAATTGCTAATAATTTTCAATCAAAAACCATTGGAATTGCCTTGAAGGACAGAGGTTCAATCTTACCCGCAGGACATACCGCTAATGCCGCTTATTGGTTTGATTCAAAGAATGGATCATGGATTACTTCGACTTTTTATATGAACGAACTACCGCAATGGGTACAGGATTTTAATGCGTTAAAAATGCCTCAAAAATACATGGCGGAAGGTTGGAAAACGCTTCTTCCGATTGAACAATACACCGAAAGCACACCTGATAATCAACCTTACGAAGCAAAGTTATCGGGTGAAAAAACACCAACTTTTCCTCACGAATTAGCGGCTCAATCTGGAGTAAATTTATTGGAAGTTATCAGAACAACTCCTTTTGGAAACACCTTAACGAAAGACTTTGCCTTAGCAGCCATTCAAAACGAAAACCTCGGCAAAAGCCCTAAAACTGATTTTTTGACGGTAAGTTTTTCTTCTCCCGATTACGTTGGACATTCCTTTGGACCAAATTCGATTGAGATTGAAGATACTTATTTACGTTTGGATAAAGATATTGCCGAGATTTTAACGAGTCTTGATAATTCATTAGGGAAAGGTAATTATTTAGTATTTTTAAGTGCTGACCATGGTGTTGCAGACGTGCCAGGTTTTGCTCAAAGTCAGAAATTGCCAGCAGGTGTTTTAGATGCAAGCGTTTCAAGTAAGGAAGTAAAAACTGCCTTAAAAATTGCCTTTGGTGAAGGCGAATTTATAAGAGCCGAAGATAATTCTCAGCTATATTTGAACGATACCCTTTTGAAAGCAAAAAAATTGACTTATGCAGAAGTTTATGCTGTTGTACGTGAGACTTTGTTGAAAAGAGAAGACGTTGCCGACGTAGTAGATTTACATAATTTGGCGAATTCAACTTTGCCAGATTATCAGTTAAAATACATCAAAAATGGATTTAATCCACGCAGAAGTGGGGACATTATGATTGTTCTAAATCCAAGTTGGTTCACGGGTCGCAAGCAAGGAACCACCCATGGAACGCTATATAGATATGATACTCACGTACCACTTTTATTTTATGGTTGGAAAGTGAAAGCGGGTGAAACAACGCTCAGAACCAACATTTCAGATATTTCACCGACAATTGCAGATTTATTAAGTATTTTAGAGCCTAACGGAAGTATTGGAAATGTGATTTCGGGTGTAAAGAAATAATGGCTAACTTTACCAAACAATCGTTAGGTAAAAACTTTATTTATGCAAAAACATCAAATTACTATTCAAAAAACTGCTCATTACGTTACTATCGGAGAAATGAACGATCAAACTGAAAATATTTGGTTTGTTATTCATGGATACGGTCAATTAGCTGAATATTTTATTAAGAAATTCGAGGTTTTAGAAGATAATAAAACCGTAATTATTGCCCCTGAAGCCTTGTCAAAATTTTACTTAAAAGAATTTTCAGGAAGAATCGGAGCAACCTGGATGACTAAACATGAGCGAGAATCTGAAATTACTGATTACATTAATTATTTGAACCAATTATATCAAACAGTTTTGCAAGAATTTGATGTCAATAAATTGAAAATTACTGTTTTAGGCTTTTCGCAAGGCACCGCAACAGTAGCACGTTGGTGCATGAATGAAACCATAAAATATGACAGATTAATTCTATGGGCGGGTTATTTTGGCAATGGTATTCAGGACGTAATTGATCCTGAGAAATTAATTGAAAAAGAAGTTGTTTTGTGTTATGGCAAAGAAGACGAATTTTTAGTTAAAATAGATATTCAACAATATGAAAAAGATATTAAAAAGATAATCCCTCATGTACAAATACATACTTTTGAAGGAGGGCATACTATTGATAAGGAATTACTTTTGAAGATTAAGTAATTAGTTAATCTATTCATTATCAATTACTTATAAAAAATAATTTTTATAAGTATTATACAAATTTGAAATTAAAAAATTAGTTATAAGTATCTGAAAATCAACAATTTACCAAACTTATTACTTGTGATTTATCACTTATCACTTTGAGCGTATCATAAAATTCAGAATTTTCCGTTAAATTAGTCATAAAATTAATCCTCAACTTTTGTTTTAAAAGACCAAAATCCACAGAAAAAGGTCTTAATAACCCGTAGAAAAACTATGCAGAATCTTCTAAGTATTCTCCTCCAAAGTACCGTAATTACCGCTGATACCGTTGCTACCGCTACTAATGGTATGACAAAAGCCAACGATGAAATGAACATTTTGAGTCTCATTGAAAAAGGCGGTTGGGTAATGATTCCCATTTTCATTTTGCTTTTTATTGCCATTTATTTGTTCATTGAACGCTACTTGTATATCCGAAAAACTGCCAGAATGGATAATACTTTTTTGTACTCTATCCGTGAAATGTTGGTTGGTGGAAATGTGCAAGGAGCCATTAATTATTGTAGAAATTCACAATATCCAATTGCAAAATTATTGGAAAGAGGTTTGAATCGGTTGGGTTCGCCAATTCGTGACATTGAAAACGCTATTGAGAATACTGCCCGAGTAGAAATTTACAACATGGAAAAGAATTTAAGTATTCTTTCTGCCATTGCAAAAATTGCTCCCATGTTTGGTTTTTTAGGTACGGTTTCAGGTATGATTAGAACGTTCCACAGTATTGCGTCTGCTAATAAAATTGACATTAGCACCATTGCAAGCGGTATTTATGAGAAAATGGTTACGTCGGCAACGGGTTTAATGGTTGGTATTATTGCTTATTTCTTTTATACAATTTTAACCACCATGATTGATAGAGCAGTAAACAAAATGGAAATTACAGCCATTGATTTCTTAGATATCTTACATAAACCAGCAACTAAGTAAAGATGAACGGCACACGGTGAACGGTACACGGATAGAGAAAAGAGAAATAGAATTCAAAACTCCTAACCGTTTACCCTTTACCGTGCACCGTTCACCGCAAAAAACATGAATATAAGAAAACGCACAAGAGAACAATCGGAAGTAGAAACAGGAGCCTTAGCTGATATTCTATTCTTCCTCATGATGTTTTTCCTCATGATTTCCACTTTGGCAAGTCCCGATGCCATTAAATTGCTTTTGCCAGAATCTTCATCGGCTCAACAAACCACAACAAAGGAAAATATTAGGGTTACAGTTGATGCTCAAAATCAATATTTTGTCGATGATGTGCTTGTTCCATTTGAAAATTTAGAAATTTATCTGGGTGACGAAGCTAAGAAAAAAGGCTCTGAAACTGTTATATTGAGAATTGCCCAAGATAGAACAGTTCAAGATTTAACCAAAGTTTATGACATTGTGGCTCGATTACAATTGGTGATGGTGATGGCGACTGATAAAATATAAGATAAATTTCTAAATGATTATTTAGTCGCAAAAAATCAGTTTATGTTTGAATATTAGGTAAATTGCTGATTGATAGTGAGTTATAAAAAATCCTAACAACTAAATCCCAACCCATACTTATGGTAAGATAAATAGCCGTTTACGTATTCAACGTAACGGCTATTTGTCATTAAAATTAAACTGCTTTTTCACATGAATGATTTACAGATTTTACTTGAACATATTTTTTATGATAATGATGATTTCATCAAAATACTGTCTTCAACAGTTGTAGGGGCATTAATTGGATTGGAAAGAGAATATAGAAGTAAATCTGCTGGCTTACGGACATTCACGCTTATCTGTGTAGGAAGCACTATTTTCACCATCCTTTCTGAGAAAATGGGAATGAAAACTTCTCCTGATAGAATTGCTGCAAACATTGTGACAGGTATAGGATTTTTAGGGGCGGGAGTAATTTTCAAAATGGATGACCGAGTTAAAGGGTTAACAACTGCAACGATTATTTGGGTAACGGCATCGTTGGGTATGTCTATTGGAGATGGTCATATTTTGTTGTCATTTTTGGGGACCACTGTTGTTTATATCGTTTTAGGGCTTTTTGTGAAATTAGAAGTTGCGATGGAAAGATTTGGGCAGACACGTAATTACAGAATTGTGTGTGAGTATTCTCCTGAAACGTATAAAAAATTGGAGGGTATTTTTGAAAACTGCAATCTTACTGCAAAGCGAGAAAAACAAACCATTACAAAGGAATTGTTAATCAGTAACTGGTCTGTCAGAGGGCGAATCGGAAAGCATGATAAATTAGTTAGAAAATTGATGTCCGATAAAGATGTGAAAGAATTAGAATTTTAAATTAGGCAAAAAGTCCTCAGAATCAACTTCTAAGGACTTTTTTATCCTAACATCGAAAAACGAAAATCATAAATCGAAATTTCTACCACCGAATTAAAGCCGAACCCCACGTAAAACCACTTCCAAAAGCAGCCAAACATACTAAATCCCCTTCTTTTACTCGTCCTGATTCCCATGCTTCGCAGAGGGCGATTGGGATAGAAGCTGCCGTTGTATTTCCGTATTTTTGGATATTATTAAAAACCTTATCTTCTGGCAATCCCATTTGCTGACGGACATATTCCGAAATCCTAAGATTGGCTTGGTGTGGTACTAATAAATCAATATCTTCGGGCTTGAAACCGTTGGCATTCAATGCTTCTTTTATCACTTCTGGAAAACGAACAATAGCGTGTTTGAACACCACACTTCCATTCATAAAAACATCACCAGTAGTATTATCATCGACTAAATCGTCATAAAAACGTTTGGGGCGACTACTCCCTGGGTCTTTTACGTATAAGTCTTCTGCATACGTACCATCTGCGTGTAAGTGCGTGGAAATAACTCTATGTTCTTCATTATCAGTGGCTTGCATGACAACTGCCCCTGCCCCATCGCCAAAAATTACTGCAACTCCCCGCCCTTCGTTGGTGTGATTCAAGAAGGTAGATTGTAGTTCAGAACCCACCACTAAAATATTTTTATACATTCCAGATTTGATGAATTGGTCTGCCGTAGAAATAGCGTAAATAAAACCTGAGCATTGGTCTCTGATGTCCAAAACGCCAATTCCTTTCATGCCTAATTCACGTTGCATTATGAAGCCCGAACCTGGAAAATAATAGTCGGGCGTAATGGTGGCGTACACAATAAAATCTATGTCTTGGGGCGTAAGTCCTGCTCTTTCAATGGCAATTTTGGCGGCTTCCGTTCCCATTGAGGCGTTTGTGTCTTTGCCATATGTGGCGTAATGGCGTTCTTTGATACCTGTTCGCTCGGTAATCCAAGTGTCAGTGGTGTCCATGATACTCTCTAAATATTCGTTTGTTATTACTCTTTCAGGCACGAAATGCCCAATGCCTATGATTTTTGAATAAGTCATTTTGTGGTCTTTGGTTGGACTACAAAATTATCAATTTCTGAGGATTATTTTGTTTTTATTTTCGCCAATACTTTTTCAATAAAAAATTTGCAAAATAGTTCGATATTTGCGAACTTTACAAATAAAAACGAATGCGAATGCTATCTTTAAAAACACTCAAAGACTTTTGGAAAATACATCCTCAATCAGAGGCTGGTTTGAAATATTGGTATGGTAAAATTGAGTCGAAAGAGTATGAAAATCCGCAAGAAGTTATTGCTGATTTTAAATGAGCTGATTTCGTGGGAAATGAAAGAATTGTGTTCAAAATCGCCCAGAATAAATATCGTGTGGTTGCTTCATTTAACTATGACTACCAATTATGCTACGTAAAATTTGTAGGAACACATAAAGAATATGACAAGGTAACTGCCAATAAGGTATCTTTTAACAAATAATCAAAGATGACAACAACCATAAAACTTATCAAAACTGAGCAAGAATATGAACTTGCTCTTGAAAGATTAGAAAGCATTTTTCATGCAAAAATGGGTACTCCCGAAGGTGATGAATTAGAAGTATTATCGTTATTAATTCATGAATACGAACAAAAACACCATGCGATTGAATTATTGAGTCCATTAGATGCGTTGAAATACGAAATGGAAGAACAAGGTATTTCACAGACGGGTTTAGCAAAACGTTTGGGAATTGCCAAAAGTACAGTCTCTGAAATTATTCATGGTAAAAGAGAAATGAGCCTAAAATTCATGCGTTTTATTCATAAGGAATTAGGAATTCCAGCGGCGGTGTTATTGACCTAAAATCTCATAAAAAAGTCCCTGTAAATCAACATTTACAGGGACTTTATATTTATACTTTCTCTCAAAATACTACACCGCAAAACTCTCTCCACATCCACAAGTACGAGTTGCATTAGGATTAACAAATTGAAAACCTTTTCCATTCAAACCGTCCGAAAAATCTAATTCCGTGCCTGCAAGGTATAAAATTGATTTTTTATCAACCATAATTTTTACGCCTTTATCTTCAAAAATCATGTCGGTAGGTTTTTGTTCTGAGGCGAAATCAAGGTTATACATCAAGCCCGAACATCCTCCGCCCTCCACGGCTACACGGACGTTGAAATTATCGGTAAGTCCCTCTTTCTGACGGAGTTCTATGATTTTATTAGCTGCTATGTCGGTTACTGTTACCATTTTATTGAGTATTAAGTATTTGGTACTATGTATTAAGAAACCGAACTTAGGCTTCAAAAGTTCATAGCGTCTATTAAAACTATTCTCTATTAATTATTCTCTATTCACTATCAAAATATCTGTCCAATTCCAAAAGTTATTACAAACAACAAAGTCGTCAGAGCCATAACTTTTAAAAATGGGTCAATTTGTGAAGGTGTTTGTCCTTTTGAAACACCTTTACCGATTTTTATTAATAATGGTAATGTTACAATAAACAACCAATTGAGCCATACTAAACTAATACTCTGATTGCCCGTAATGAAATCAATATCCGTATTTTTATAACTAAAATGAAGATTAGAATCTTCATTAAGACTAATAATCAAAGAATAAACCACCGCACAAACAAATCCTCCAATCAACAAGAACCAATGATACACAACGGCTTTGTCTTTTCCCAAACGTACTGGAATAGAGTTTTTCCCTGTTTTAATATCTGAATCAATGTCTCTAATATTGTTGATATTCAAGACTCCGACGGCAAAAAGTCCGCAGGAAGTTGCTGGTAAAAACATCAATACATTTACTTCGTGCGTATGTAGGTAATACGTGCCTAACACGCCTACCCAACCAAAGAAAATCAATACTGAAATATCACCCAAACCCATATATCCATAAGGGCGTTTGCCTACGGTATAAGTAATGGCGGCAATAATTGCCAATATTCCGATTCCGAAAAAAGTAAGGATTGTATTGAGAGAAGTATCTTTCAAGCCTTCATAAATCAGCCAAGAACCTGAAATAAAAGACAAAATGGACATCAAAATGATGGCTCGTTTCATTTGCTGACGAGTGATTGCTCCTGTTTGTACAGCACGAGTGGCAACGGTTCTTTCTGCAGTATCTACTCCGCTGACGGTATCGCCATAGTCGTTGGCAAAATTGGAGAGAATTTGTAAAAAAGTGGTTGTGAGGACGGCTAAACCAAAGATTGTCCAAGAAAAAGCGTGTGAACCTGCCGCCAAAAAACTGCCCATCAAGATACTCGAAAGGGCAAGTGGCAAAGTGCGTGGACGAGCCGCAGAAATCCAATGTTTCATATTTACGGTGAACGGTAAAGGGTGAACGGCTCACGGTAAAAAGCGAAGGGCAAACAATTATAGACGAATTGAATCCGCCTCTAACCGTTTACCCTTCACCGTTCACCGTGAACCGACTATTTGATGGCTTCCATAAATTCTTTACTATCAGGCTTCACGCCCGATGCGAAAAAGTGCGTTAATTCTCCTTTTTCGTTTATTACGTATTTGCAAAAATTCCAAGATGGTTCTTTGTCGTTCCATCCATTTAATGATTTGGTAGTCAGGAACTTATACAAGTCACATTTACCTTCGCCTTTCACGACCACCTTTGAAAACATTGGAAAATTTACACCGTAATTCTTTTGGCAAAATGCCGCAATTTCTCCGTCAGTACCTGGTTCCTGTCCACCAAATTCATTGGCTGGAAAACCCAAAACTACCACTTTGTCTTTGTTTGCTTCATAGTATGTTTCCCAGTCAGCGTACTGTTTAGTGAAGCCACATTTTGAAGCTGTATTCAAAATAACAACTTTTTTTCCTTTGTAAATCGACAAATCTACGTCTTTGCCGTCCAATGACTTCATTTTGAAATCATAAATAGTTTTTGCGGAAGTAACCACAAGGTTTTCAGGACGCTCTACGTGGCTGTTCTGCGTAAATGGGACAGCCAAAGCTCCCAATAATGAACCTATTTTCATGAGTTTTAGTAACATGATTGTTGTGAAAGTTAAAATGATGGAAATAATTATTTTTTTATTCATTACATTCTCGAAGGTACTTTTATACCTAATAACGCCATTGCTTTGTTAATTGTTTCACCGACCAATCCCGAAAATGCTACTCTGAACTGTTGAGCATTTTTATCTGGTTCGTTGAAAATA
This sequence comes from Arcicella sp., assembly GCA_025354645.1. Lineage (GTDB taxonomy): Bacteria > Bacteroidota > Bacteroidia > Cytophagales > Spirosomataceae > Arcicella. Next base: position 24,541 of record JANXML010000306.1, read on the forward strand.
TTTACTTCGTTATAAAAACGGTTGTAAGCCTTTGCTAAATCATAGACATAAAACGAAATCAAAGCGGGCGAAAACTCTTTTCCAGCATCCGCCAACACTTGCGGATATTGACTCAATAAGTAAATTACATCTCTTTCAGATTCTTGCAAAATTGGATAATCGGTCGTTTTTCCAATGATTCCTTGCTCATGAGCTTTACGCAAAATTGAGCAAATACGGGCGTGCGTATATTGAATAAACGGACCCGTATGTCCCTGAAAATCAATGGATTCTTCGGGATTGAACAACATTCTTTTCTTAGGATCTACCTTCAAAAGAAAATACTTCAAGGCTCCCATTGCCAGCGTATCGTACAACTCGTTGGCTTCTGTTTCGGTGAATCCTTCGGTTTTGCCCAATTCCATCGTGCGTTCACGGGCGGTATCGGTCATTTCTTGCATCAAATCATCCGCATCCACGACTGTTCCCTCACGAGATTTCATTTTGCCCGAAGGTAAATCCACCATGCCGTAACTCAAATGATAATTGCCCTCTGAATACGGACGACCCAATTTTTTGATGATTTTGAACAATACCTCAAAGTGATAATCTTGCTCATTTCCAACCACATAGACCGATTTTGACATCTTGAAATCATTGTATTTCAATTCTGCCGTTCCGATGTCTTGGGTGATGTAAACCGATGTTCCGTCCTTGCGTAACACCAATTTTTGATCGAGTCCTTCGTCTGTCAAATCTATCCAAACGGAATTGTCTTCTTTCTGGAAAAATACGCCCGATTGTAAGCCTTCTTCCACGAATTTTTTACCCAATAAATACGTTTCCGATTCACGATACATTTTATCAAAACTTACGCCCATTTTCTGATACGTCTGCCCGAATCCTGCGAAAACCCATTCGTTCATTTTTTTCCAAAGAGCCACCGTTTCAGCATCGTTATTTTCCCATTTCAACAACATTTCTTGGGCTTCTATGAGCAATGGAGCTTGTTTTTTGGCATCTTCTTCCGATAAACCCGTTGCTTCCAATGCCTTGACTTCGGCTTTGTAGTGCTTATCGAATTCTACGTAATATTTCCCTACCAAATGGTCGCCTTTCAAGCCTGCACTTTCGGGTGTTTCGCCGTTGCCAAACTTTTGGTACGCCAACATTGATTTACAAATATGGATTCCACGGTCGTTTACCAAATTGGTTTTGATGACTTTATAACCATTCGCCGCCAAGATTTGAGCCACTGAAAAGCCCAAAAAATTATTCCGTAAATGTCCTAAATGGAGTGGTTTATTGGTATTGGGCGAAGAATATTCCACCATCACAACTTCTTGTTTATCAGGGAGTTGTCCGAAGTTTTTATCCTTAAAAATACCCGCAAATAAATCAATCCAAGCCGCATCAGCGATGGAAAGATTCAAGAAACCCTGCACAACATTAAAGCCAGACACCACGCCCGAATGTGCCACCAAATAATTCCCGATAGCATTACCCAACTCCACGGGCGACTTCCGCAACGCCTTAATGTAGGGGAAAACCACGAAGGTATATGAACCCTCAAAATCTTTTCGGGTAGGTTGCAGCGAAATATTATTTTCTTCAACATCAAACTCCGCCTTCAACGCTGCGGAGATGTGATTTTGTATTGTTTTTTCTATGTTCATTCTGTTTTTGTAAATTCGTTAATTCCAAATATCAAAGTAATTTGAAAATATTTCAGTTTCCTTTTTCACATTCTCCTCCAATTTCTTGTAATACTTTTTTACGTTTATATTCAGGCATATTCTTAAAATCATTGGGAACGTAATTCTCTTGAAGTTTATCCATAACACAATTTGCTATCTTCTCACCTCTCTCGTTTCCAAATGCTTTTTTTATTGGTTCTAATATCTGGTTGTACATTTCATCTACAATTTCTTTATCCCATTCACTTCCATCTACTTCTGTTTCCTCGACAACTGCCACAACTTCTACGGTAACGTTTATTCCTTGTGTTTCAAGAAGATTTTTAAATCCTACGTACCAAGTTCCTGATAGAAATTGCCTATCCTTTACTACATTGACTCCATTTCTGGTACTTGTTAATTGATAGTTTGAAAAGTGTCTCCAATCACTATTACCGTTTGCAAAAGTTTGAGCACTACCCGAATTAGCCAACAAGTAGACATTACAGGCATAGCTTCCAGTGGGAGTATATAATGCACTTAATGCAACGGAAGCTAATCCAGTTTTATCAATAATGCTGGCTAATTGAGTTGTTAAACTAAGGGATGCTCTATCGTTTTCTGTTGAGCTAACTGAAAAAGCGTAGTACCATTCAATTGTATTTGGAGGTAATTGAACTCTTACAACGTGAGTCTGAGTTCCACCCAATAAGTCAGTCCTCATCTGACTATTCAAATAGAAATCTCTTGGTTGTATAATATTGACAGTTTTCAGTGAAGTAGATTTCACCTGAGAATAAACTTCAAAGTACATAATCACAAATACTAATAATAGTAGATTTTTTCTCATCTTAGTTAACGCTTTTGATCACTTAATTACTTTTTGTATTACAATTCTAAAAAATACTACAAATTAATTCCCC
>JANXML010000319.1 GCA_025354645.1 Arcicella sp.
TACTAAAATGTCTAATAAATTATGTCGTTTACGTCGATTTATCCGAAAATCGGGAACGTCTTGAAAGAAAGTTTGCCAGTTCATCTGACAAAGTTCCTAATTTTATCAATAATCCGCATTTTTAAATGCGTTTAACCTGTATAAAAGTGAAGAAGAAAACTTTGAAAATTTTAATTGGTTTTACGGTAAACAACTGCAAACTGATGGTTATACAATTCGGTTTTATTTAAACATAATGCCCGATGTTGAAAAAATTGCGAATCTTGTCAATACCATTTTTACTGAATTTGATAATGCAGGAGTTCCTTTTATTTTTAAATATCTGAGTGCCCCTGAAAAATTTAATGGTCGAAGTGATGTAGCAGTTTTATACGCTCCGAGGAAAAATGCTTTATTGGTTTTTGACTTGATTAGAATTATATACGAAAAAACCTATGACACATCTTTTTACTGTGAAAGTAGTCCTCTTTTTACAGAAATTTTAGCTCGTGGGCTAAGTTTTGGAGAAAATCCTGATGATAGACGATTTACGAGTTTTGGGAGTTATCGCTCCATCTATATTGCAATGGCAATTATTAAATTTTATTATATGGACAAAAAAAATACTCTTCCCAATGAAAAGGAATTAAAAGTACTTTTAAATAGTAATTTAGGAAAAAATAATTCTTCTATAATTAAAGAATGGACTGATACCTTTTATTTGAATCAATATTCAAACTATAATTATTTAAATGAAACAAGATACTTCAAAAGGAATAAGTTTCAACACTTAGATTCTTCTCAAAGAAATAGCAATAACTCAACAATAACTTCAATTAATAATAATAGCGATTTCCTTATTGCAGCAAACTTAGTCGCACAAATTATTAGTCGTGAAGCTCATTTCTATCCTTCTAAAAAGCAAAAATATTACATGCATTGTAATTGGATTAGTTATACTTCCACAAATTTCTATAAAATTGATATTTAAGAAGATAAGAAACAGATAATTGGCTATGAATTCAAAGCCTTAAATAATAATTTCTTAGATGGACGCTTAGGAGTTGCTTATTTTATGAGACAATATTTTAGATTAAAAGATGACCAAAATATTTATAGAATTTATTATCGAACTTTTCAAGGTGCAATAGAATCTTTGAATGATAATAATGAATTAATGGGTCATTTAGATGAATTGAAATGGTTTTATGAACAAAATAAGGATGGTTTGTTAAAAAAGGTTAAATTCACACTCTTTTTGAGAGAAAGAGCAGATAGTATCCCGCCAGTTTTTATGATAACCCAAAGAAATAATCTTTCTGAATTACATAAAATTATCGATAAGGTGGTATCCACAGATTTTTTATTAAGTAGCTATGAAACTGATATTATTAATTCAGCCATTCAAAATTTAAAAGAAGAAAAACCATTTGTTAATTTTTTCGGAAATGAAGAAATGTGCCTTAGTATAAGTAATGGGTATGCTCTCTTAGGGTACTTTTTTTTAAGGCTTCATGATAAAGGTGCATTTCCTCCGCTTCCATTTCAATTTGAAGATAAATAAATTTTTGTTCCTTTCTCATTATAATTTTCGATTGAAAACTGTAATCCTATGGTATTGGATCTTTCTATGATTGATTCAATACCTTTTCCATGTTTAGAATTCTCCATTATTCCTTTTCCATTATCATAAATTTCGATTTCTATTTTATCTTGTAATTTTATAATTGAAAGATATGCACTATTTGCTTCAGAGTGCTTCAAAATATTTGTTATCAATTCTAAGCAAATGCTATAAATCTCCAATCCAATTTTCTTATCAATTGATGCTGTATTGCCTTTGGAATTAAATTTAAACCTAATCTTTTTATTTTCATTAATGTCATTAATAAGTTTTTGAAGAGCTCCAATAAGCCCTTTCGATTCAAATTCAGTTGGTAATAAATTATGAGAAAGATTACGTACATCATCATACGCATTATTCATCATTAATTTTATAGATTCATAAATTACCCTTTCTTTTTTATTAAGATTATCAGAATCTAATGCTCCCAATCTCCATTTTAAAGCCGAAAGTGTACTTCCTAAATTGTCATGTAATTCAGCCGCAACTCGCTTACGTTCAATTGTTTGTCCTTTAAAAAGTGCTTCCGAAATTTCAAAATTCTTTTTGATTAATTCTTTATTAGCTTCGGATAATTCTGATGTTCTCTCTTTTACTTTAAATTCTAACGATTTATTAAGTTCTTCAATTCTTTGATTCTGAATACTAATTTCTTGACTCTTTTTTTTGATAATTCTATTGAAAAAAAGGATGGTAATCAGGACTCCTATACTCGTAAGTATTCCTCCAATCAACAATTTATTTTTAAATTCATTTTCTTTAAGATTTATATTCAAATCATTTATCTTCATTAATTGTTTTTCAGCTACATAGTCTAAATTAATAAAGTCTGTTAACTTCGAACTTTTAATAGAATCTTCTTTAAGACTCAGAGATGTGAATTTTTCAAGATATTGAATATACTTTTCTCTACCTTTAATTTTCTTATAAATTTTTGTAAATGTCTCATAAGTCCCTATTTTATATGAATCACTAAGACCATTGTTGGCTTTTTCTGAAATTTGAGCGAATTTAATAGCTTCATTAAGGTTATTTTCTGACAAATAAATCAATGCAATTTCATTAGCTATAAATGATATCTTGTCTTTATAGCCATCTTTAATTTCTAATGCCTCTTGCAAATTGATTAATGCTTTTTTGTTTTGCTTTTGGATAACATAAATCTTGGCAGAGTTAATTAAATAGGCATTTTCAACCTTCATACTTTTTAGATGAGAATTTAACCTATGAATATTAAAAAAATAATTTAGTGCCATATCATATTTTTTCATTTGAAAATATACAATACCAATATTATTCATACTTATTAGCTGTGTTTCCAAGTTACCATGCTCTTTATTAACTGCAAAATTATATTTTGCAAACTTCATTGTATTCTCATTGTCTCCAAGGGCAAAATATTTGTTCCTAATCTGATTAGTAAATTTAATCACCTTGGGATAATCTTTTAGATTTTCGGCAATAGCCAACCCTTTCATATTATACTCTATTACTCTTGCTGGCTGGTATTCATACAACTGAGAAAATTTTTCCAAAGCTAAAAGTTGCCCCTTCTTATCATTTTGCTTTTCAGCAATGGTTTTTGCTGCACTCAAATATTCATGACTTTTTTTAGGGTTTCCTTCCTCCTCTCCCATCTCACACAAAACCCTAATCCGCAAAGTATCCCCCGCAAATGATCTCCCCTCCGCTGGCAAATGTGCCAATACTTTTTTCAAACTATCAAGTTTTGATGGTTGCTGGGCGTTGGTTGTTGTTAGACAAAAGAGAAAGAGAATGCTGGTAAGAATCGGCTTCATTAGGGCTATAATTTGAAACGAAAATACAAATAAATTTTCACAAAAACTTCAAAACTACCTGATAGACAGTAGATTAAATCGCAAAAATACCGTTTTGACAGTATTTCCGTAGGAGTCTTTATGCCCTAATTTTGATGAACCTAAATCAAACTAAAATCAGTTCATGAAACGAATTATTAAATACACCATCGGATGGGATATGGAAGGTAAGGAGGGATATTTAACCGCCATTGACGAAACCCAAACCTCGCACGTTTTTGGCAAATTGCCCCAATCAGAATTTCAGATTTTGATTGATATGTTGAATCAAAACAAGGTCTTTATTGATAATAATAAATGGATTATCAGTGGCTGGGAAGAGGATTAGTTAATAGTTGAAAATTAATAATTAATAGTCTGATTATCAGTATTTTATAAACATAACTCACCGCTTTTAAAAATAATGACCGCTTACCAATCTGAACATAAAACCATGCAACAACACATCGCTAATTACTTGGGAACTCCTTTAATTTTAGGCAATCGGACGAAAGTATTTTCTAACGAAATTCTCTTTTTTGAAGGAGACGTTAATTACACTTGGATTCACTTTGCTTCGGGCAATCAGAAAGTCATTGCTCGCACACTTCGGTATATTGAGGAAAAAACCGATGCCGAAAACTTCATTCGTATTAACCGTAAATATCTGGTCAATCGAAAATTTATTGCAGAAATTGGTGATGGTTTTGTAATACTTTCCGACAAAACGATTTTGTCTATTTCAAGGCGACGGAAGCGGGAACTTTTTTTGAGATTGGATGATCAATGATAGAAATAAAAAGGTGGATTAACCCGAAAAAGCACCTTAAACTGAAAGTAGGGATATTTTCTAAAATTTGATGATTATGAAATCTACTCAATTATTCAAACTATTCTTGATTGTTATGGCGATTTGCTTTCACAGAAATACAGCTTTTACACAAGGACAATTTTTTATGACAGGTAAAGCTAATACTTCTTTAAAGAAAAGCGTTTTACTTGATCAAAAAACGGAAAGCAATTTTGTGGAAAAAGATACTACTAAAAGAAAACTAATCCTTGGATTTTTATTTTCCAAAGGCATGAAAACGTACGGGGATTCTATCTGGAAAGACTATAAAAAAGGAGATACAACCTCTAACATTTTGGAAAGGGCTCCAACGCACATCGGTATTGGAGCGAATGGCGAACCTATATTAGCTTCCGAACTTTTTGTTGGATTACTCGGTAATTGGCGGTTGGCTTTTGGTGCAACAGTGGTTGGAAGTGCTGGCTCTGATACTTCAAAAACTGAAAAATCTGCTCAGACTTTCTTTACGGGTGGCGGTAATGGTTTTCTGACAGCTTCATTGCCTTTGCTTCATTATGATAGTGACCGAAAAGATGGACAACGTGGAAGGTATATCTACGCATTACTTTTCAATCCAAAAGTGGCTGGAAACCTGCCTAAAGGTGGCTCTTCTAATAAAGTTACTGATTGGGCTGTTGATTTGGGAATTGAAGGACACACGCAGTTTGCAACTTCTAATCAAGAAATAGGACTGCTTTTCAAATTTAGAGCCGCACAAGTATGGGGTAATAAGGAATACATCAACGCCATTAGTACGGGAGAGAGTTTTACTTATATACAGGTATCAGGGGGGTTAATTTTAGGAAAATCCGTGCTACTTAATATCAATTTTAGCCCCTTGGTGAGTAATAAAAAAGGAACTATCCCAAGCACAATTGGCGTACAGTTGAAATTTTAACTAATGATAACCAACTTGAATTTTTTAATGAACACGTTTACTTAACAAAAAAACAAAATAAAAAAATCAATTTTACTCGCTTTCGGATTTTGCATTTTGGCTAATTTCTTCTCTTTTGGACAGACGATTAGGAGGGTTAATAATAATGCAAACGTTACAGGTATAAACGTGTATGCTACGCTTGCCGCTGCCCATACTGCAGCAGTTGCTGGTGATATTCTTTACATTGAGCCGAGTACCACAAATTATGGCTCATTAACAATCACTAAAAGATTAACAATTATTGGAAATGGCTATGATACTAACATCAACACCAATACAAGTATGCCGTTTGATACGAGAACATCCCAAGTTACTACTTTAATATTCGAAAACGGCTCTGCTAATAGTGTTATGATGGGGTTTACGTTTCTACTCATATTTTTCTTTATGATATGAATATAACCATTAGCCGTTGTCGTATTCTTGGTAATCTTTACCATAGCAGAAGTACTAACTTAGTGTTAGGACAATATTCTAACGGAAATAATGCAATAATTTCAAAAAACTGGTTTTCATCGGGTGGGTTTATTACTGCTGATAATCCTTCATATATTGGTATAGCAGGTCTGAATTTTAATGTATCTAATAATATTTTAAATGGTACAATAGCATATCTCAATAATTCAGTAATCTCTAACAATACCTTTTTTTCAACCTCTACAAATGGAAATATACTTAATTGTAACGGTAGCACTATTTCAAACAATATTTTTGATTCAAGAAGTGTAGGGACTGGAACTTTTCAATTTGCTTCAAATGGGACAGGTAATACAATCTCAAATAATTTATGTACATCAATAGCAGGAAATCCAACTGGAAATGGCAATATAGCTTTTGCAGATGCAACAACACTTTTTGCTATTTCGAGTCCTTATACAACAGGTCCGATTTTAGAAGCTAATTTTCAATTAGCAGCAGGTTCACCAGCAATCGGTATTGGCACAGGTGGCACAAATGCAGGAGCTTTTGGAGGAGTTAATCCTTATCTTCTTTCAGGCTTACCACCTAATCCAATCATCACAAATTTCACCACAACAGGCGTAGGCAATAGCACTACACCACTAAGCGTAAGCGTAACTGTGCGGGGGAATAATTAGGAATAAATGGAAAGAAAAGTCGAGAGTGTAATGATTTGGGTTTGATGAAAACTTTTGAGGTCGAGGAGGTCAATTTTATTGCCAGTCAATAAATAGTTCGCTTCACCGTCAAGGCAAAGCACCAACAGAAAATCATCTTTGGGGTCTGGGCTTAGTTTTACTTCGGAAGTTGTATCAATAAAAGTAGCCCTTTCCATCATCAACTGAATAAAGGTTTCAGTCTGAACAACAGAGGCATATTTTCTGAACTTTGGACGATTCGCTACCTCAATTAATTCTTGTAGCAGAGCATCACTTACCAAAATATCATACGTTTTGTTGCTTAATACAACATCGAGCCGTTTGCGAGAATTATCATTAATTAAGGCACTGATATACAGATTTGTATCTATAACAATTATCATTTTTAGCTATTGTTTTTTTCATTTCTGTATGCCCTAATTTCATCCAAAACGTCATCTTCCGTAATATCCGATACGTCTGGCAATGAAGCAGAAAGTTTTTGCCAACGCTCTAACCAAGATGAAGTTTTCAGAATTGAGATTAAGTCTAAGTCCGCCAAATCTTCAATCAGTTTTTTAGCGTTGGGGTTTTTTAGTTCAATCGTGAGTGTATCCATGATTTCTATTTTTTTACAAATCTAATTAGAATTAATCAAAATGAGAAAAATAATATTAACCCTCTTATTCCCCCTTTGGGGGTTAGGGGGCTTTGCCCAAAACATCAATAAAATCGAATATTTCATTGATGCAGACCCAGGCTATAATAGCGGTACAAACGTCCCCATCACGGCTGCAACGCCCGTAACGGCTAATTTCAATGTGCCACTTACGAGTGTAACGGATGGTTTCCACTTCCTGAGTGTGCGAGCCAGAGATGTCAATAGTGCGTGGAGCGTTGTGGGAGTTCGTCCGTTTTATAAAGAAACCGTATCAACTGCCACCATTCCCAACGTTACCACAATGGAATATTTCATTGATGCCGACCCAGGTTATGGAGCAGGTACGGCGGTGAGTTTTACGGCAAGTAATAACGTAACTAATTCATTTACAGCATCATTATCGTCCGTAACGGATGGATTTCATTTTTTGAGCATCAGAGCCAAAGATGCCAATAATAAATGGAGTGTTGTGGGAGTCCGTCCGTTTTATAAAGAAACGGTATCAAGTGCAACCGTTCCCAACATCACAGCAATGGAATATTTCATTGATGCAGACCCAGGTTTTGGGACAGCTACTGCAGTGAGTTTTACGGTAAGTACGTCCGTAACTTCCTCATTCACAGTAGCTTTGCCAGCCAGCGTTACAGATGGATTCCACTTTATTTCCATTAGAGCGAAAGATGCTAACAACAAATGGTCAGTTGTGGGAGTTCGTCCGTTTTATAAAGAAACGGTATCAAGTGCCACCGTTTCCAATATTACTGCAATGGAATATTTCATTGATGCCGACCCAGGTTATGGACTCGCTACGAGCGTACCTATCACGGCAGGTTCACCTTTGACCAAGGATTTTACCGCCACTTTTGGAAGCCTCAGCAACGGTACGCACAAACTCACCATCAGAGCAAAAGATGCCAATAATCGTTGGGGAATTGTAGGAATAAAGGATTTCACGGTGCAAGATAATATTGTGGTGATTGGCGGAATTCCTGCGAATTGGTGTAAAAATACTACGCTCAATATTCCCTTCACGGCTTCGGGTACGTATGTATCGGGGAATGTTTATACTGCCCAACTTTCAGATGCTTTGGGGAGTTTCACCACGCCCACTGTTATAGGCACATTGACTTCCACGGCAGCATCGGGAACGATTGTGGCAACGATTCCCAATTCAGTCCCCATCTCGAATGGCTATAAAGTGAGGTTAATTTCCAGTTCGCCAGCGATAACGAACAGCCCCATAAAACCTTTGGATGTTGTCGCCATTTGCCAATGCCTAAAAAATATTTCCTTAGCAACGGGCAACTGGGGAACGGTTGGCATTTGGTCATGCGGACACGTGCCGTTAGTAACCGAACCAGTGCAGATAGACACAGGACATACCGTAACGCTCAACGTAAACGGGACAGCAAAAAGTTTGGATTTGAGAGGCATATTGAATCAACAGGCTACTAAAATTTTGAATATTCAAGGAAATTAAGAAGACGATAGAGGAAATAGAATTTACCATTTCCCTTTCCTTTTATAACTCACTAACCAGCACAACCTCCTCAATATCAGACAGTTTGGTCAAATCTAAGTCAGACAAACCAGAAGCCTCTATATCCAAAACCATGGATTTAAACTTCGCTCCAAACACCATCTCACTGGCATGATAAGATATGCGTGAATGAACAGTTTGATTGAATGTATCTTCGGTGGCTCTTATCAAAATCAAGAACTCTCCATCTCGACTCAATAATTCCTCTTTGCTCAACCCAAACATTGGGCTTTCTTGAGTGATGGGGTGAACAACTGTCCAGTTTGTTGGGAAGAAATTTACTCTGTTTCGTTCTAACTTTAAAGCATAATAACGCCTCACATTTTTACCATTAGGCTGTACTTCTAAAATTGACATCGCCACTTCTATTTGCAAGTCGATTAATTGATTGGCTCTTTCATTCACTATCCTGAACATAAAAGCCGTTACGTCTAAATAAGGAGCAATAATGGCTTTATCGGAATACAAAATGTGGGCTACGGGTCTTGAAAAACGCCCGTAGAGCAAACTGGTAGCCAAAGCGAAAATTAATAACCCTAATAATGATTCAATCGCTGCCACTGAACTCGCCCAAAAACCGATGGGTGCAATACGTCCGTAACCAACCGTAGTGAGGGTCTGTGAAGAAAAAAAGAAGGCATCCATGAATCTGCTTCCACGAGATGTGAGGTCGGCTCCTTGTAGATTTTCAATGCCTACGATTTCGTAAATACCCGCAAAAATGAAATTTAGAATTAAGTAAAATGATATAACTAAAAGCAAGAAACGTCCCCACGAACATACCATTAAACGATTGAAAATATTAAGCCTACTCCAAAATGTTCCGCCAGTTCGCTTCACGTTGAAACTGCCATCACGGTTCAATAATCGAGTATCGTGTTCATTTACTTGCGTGCCAAAACCTAAATCTTGTCGGTTTTCTTCGGCTTCAACGAGTTTATCTATTTTAGGTTTTTTTAAATTCATAATTGGGCAGTTTCGATACGTATTTAACTAATTTCGATAATTTTTCGTTTCAATAATTAAAATTTGAAATACTTTGTTCCATAAAATATTGATAATCACATACAATCAACTACAAAAAGAATTATTTTTGTTCGGAATTATACCGCAACGGTCGTACTATTTTTTAATCAATAATTCAACATGAAGATTTTTATTTTAACGTTAATCGTCTCATTCTCAATTACTTTCATTTCTCATTCACAAGTTACGTCTGCCCACGCTGGACAAAAAATTCAATGGATGACTCTCGAACAAGCCTTTGCGGCAACACAAAAAGAACCTCGCAAGATTATGGTGGACATCTACACAGGTTGGTGCGGATGGTGCAAAGTGATGGATCAACGGACTTTTACAAATGAAAAAGTAGCCGATTTTGTGAGCGAGAAGTTTTATGCCGTAAAATTAGATGCCGAGATAAAGGATACTATCACCATCGGAACGCAAAAATATATTTGGCAAAATGGCTATAATCAGGCAGGAGTGGCACTTTTACAAGGAAAAATGTCTTTTCCAACGATTGTATATTTAGATGAGAAATTCAATATGATTCAGCCCGTTCCAGGTTTTCA
>JANXML010000322.1 GCA_025354645.1 Arcicella sp.
TCGGACAACCCTAAGCATTGTTCTAAATTCTAAGTTTCCAATGTTTTTATTTTGGGGACCAGATTTGCTCTGTTTTTATAACGATGCCTATCGCCCAAGTTTGGGCAATGATGGTAAACACCCTCATATTTTAGGAAAACCAGCCGAAGAATCATGGCAAGAAACCTGGCATTTAATCAAGCCCGTCATAAACGAAATTATGGCGGGTGGAGAATCAACCTTAAACCAAGATCAGGTATTTACTTTTAACAGAAATAACCATTTGGAAAGTGGCTATTGGACGTATTGTTACAGTGCCGTAGAAAATGAATTGGGTGAAATTGTGGGTGTTATTGTTACTTGTAATGAAACGACAAAAAAGGTAGAGGCATTTGAGAAATTAGAGATAAACGAAAAAAAACTGAATTTTACGATTGAAGCCACCAATTTAGGAATTTGGAGTTTTAACCCAAATACTCGTGTCTTTAAATGTAATAATCGGCTAAAAAAATGGTTTGGCATTGATGAAAATAAGGACATTGATTTGGAAACCGCCATTGACAGAATTGTTGAAAAAGATCGTGAAAAAACCAGAAATGCCATGCTTGCCGCCATGAAAACTGGTTCAGACGGTAACTATGAAGTAGAGCATACAGTTTTGAATCCCATCACTAACCAAGAATACATTTTACTATCCAAAGGTAAGGCACTGTTTGATGAAAATGCCAAAATCATTGAATTGAGCGGTACTTTGCAGGACATAACGGAACAAGTTATTGCCCGAAGAAAATTAGAAGAAAGTGAAGAACAATTACGTTTTGCCTTGGAAGGAGGAAATTTAGGGTATTTTAACACGTATCCTCAGCAAGACCTCATTTATTGGTCGGACAAAACAAGGGAATTTTTTGGGGTTACGAAAAATGAAGAAGTTAATTTGCAGTTATATAAAAGTTGCGTTCATGCCGATGACATTGAAAAATCTCAAATAATTTTTCAAAAGGCATGGAATGATAAAGGCAAACATCTTTATGAAAATGAATATCGTACTGCCCGCACCAATAAATGGCTGAGTGTTAAAGGCAAAATTACAACCGATAATACGAATGAACCGTTTCGAGTATCAGGTATAATTCAAGATATAACTGAAAATAAATTGGTCGAGAAACGTTTACTCGAAAGCGAACACCGTTTCAGAAACATGATTTATACATCTCCTAACCTAATTTCTATTCTGAAAGGAGAAAATTTTATCATTGAAATTGCTAATGATGCCATTTTAGATACTTGGGGAAAAGGAAACGGTGTGATTGGAAAGCCACTATTAGAAGCTCTTCCCGAACTTGCAGAACAAGGATTTGGAGAAATTCTAATGCAGGTATATAAAACAGGCGTTCCCTACAAAGCCTTTGATATGCCTGTTACACTTTTGAAAGAAGGTGTTGAAAAATTAGGGTATTATACCTTTATTTATCAAGTTCAAAGAGACCTTAACGATGAAATTGAGAGCATAGCAATTATTGCCACCGAAGTAACGCAACAGGCGGAATTAAATCAAAAAATCCAAATAAGTGAAAAACTTCTTCGTGAAACCAAAGAGCAATTAGAACTGACTTTCGAAAACGTGCCTGCTTCCATTTTTCTCTATAACAATCAAAAGGAAATACTTTTTGCCAATCTAAGAGCGGCAAATATGCTCGGATACCAAAATGTGGAAGAATTACTTTCCTATAAATATTATGATATTTTGATGCAGAAAGGAATGCAAGATTTTTACGTACAGAATCAAGATAATCAGTCTTTTGGCATAGAAAAACTACCTACTTTCAGTGCTTTAAAATCAAAAGAACATGGAGAAATGGTTTTCTCGATGCAACATAAATCGGGCGGAAACAAGACGTGGTATCTCAATAAATCTGCCCCAATATTTGATGATGAAGGTATTATTTCGATGGTTTTAACAACTTCTACTGATATAACGGCTCAAAAATTAGCCGAAGAAACCATCAGAGAAAGTGAAAATCGTTTCAGATTGCTGTCAGATAATGCTCCAATGTGGGTCTGGATTACAGATTTAGACATTAATATTTTATACGCCAATCAAGAAATTTTAAAATACGTAGGATTAAAGCATTATTCTGGATTTACGGGCAAAGTTTGGCAACAAATTGTACATCCCGAAGACATCATTATTGTGATGAAAAGTTTTCAAAAATCCATTGTTGAACAATCTACTTTTGATTTTGAAGTAAGAATAAAAAACGCAAAAGCTGCTTCATACGAATGGTTTTATTTAAAAGGGATTCCTCGGTATGAAAATGAAGAATTTATTGGATTTATAGGGACTGGATTAAACATTAATCAACAAAAAACATTTGCTCAGACTTTGGAAAGTGAGGTTGAAGAAAGAACGGCTGAATTAAAAATAGTTAATGATATGCTTTTCACAAGGAACGAAATGTTGAGCATAAGCGAAGATTTTAACCGAAATCTTACCGAACTTTCTCCAAATGTGGTTTACATTAATGATCTCGAAGAAAATAAGTTTATTTTTCTTAATCAAACGGGTTTAAAATTAATTGGAAGCACTTGGGAAGAAATTTATGGTGTGGGAAACCAAATCCAACCTTTAATTATTCATCCAGATGATATGAATTCTGTTATGGAAACGATCGAGAAAGTGAAAAAATCAAAGAATGAAGAGGTTTTTGAACATGAATATCGAATTAAGAATGCTGATGGGAATTGGACACCGATTTTAGCGAGAGACACCGCATTTAAAAGAAATAGAAATAAAGAAGTTACGCAGTTATTGGGTATTGCCATTGATATTACTGAAATCAAAAGAGCAAAAACCGTCCTCGAACAGAAAAATAAAGAACTTGAAAAGATGAATAAAGAACTCGAATCTTTTGCCTACGTTTCAAGTCATGATTTGCAAGAACCTTTGAGGAAAATTCAAGCATTTTCTTCTCGTTTGATGGAAAAAGAACATGAGAATTTGTCGGATTCAGGCAAGGATTATCTGAGAAGAATGCGTTTGTCGGGGGAAAGAATGCAACAACTAATTCAAGATTTATTGGCATATTCACGCACAAAAACTTCCGATCGTAAATTTGAAAAAACTGATTTAGGAACCGTTATTTTGGATGTAATTGATGATTTGAAAGATGAATTAACGCTTAAAAATGGCTCAATCATTGTTGGTGAAGTCTGTGATTTGAATATTATTCCCTTTCAGTTCAGACAATTGATTTACAATTTAACCAGTAATTCTCTTAAATTTACGAAGAAGGATGTTGCACCAATCATCAACATAAATTGTAGAATTGCAAAAGGATTTTCATTTCATTATGAACATTTATTGCCCGAAACAGAATACTGTTATGTTTCAATCGTGGACAATGGTATTGGTTTTGATTCAAATTATAAGGATAAAATTTTCGAGATTTTCCAACGTCTGCACGGTAGAGAAGAGTATATTGGTACGGGCATAGGACTTGCCATTGTGAAAAAAATCGTAGAAAATCATAATGGTTTCATTTCTGCCGAAGGAGAACCAAATAAAGGTGCAACTTTTAATATTTATATTCCTGTATAAAGTTCCAGTATGCAACAGATTGAACACATTGGCATTGCCGTGAAAAACTTAGAATTTTCTAATGCTTTGTTCACTAAGCTCTTGGGCATAACGCCTTACAAACAAGAAGGGGTGGAATCTGAGGGCGTTATGACTTCCTTTTTTCAAACTGGTCAAACCAAAATAGAGTTATTAGAAGCCACAAATTCAGACAGTCCAATTGCGAAATTTATCGAGAAAAAGGGCGAAGGAATCCATCATATTGCTTTTGAAGTAGCAGATATTTTGGCAGAAATGGAAAGATTAAAAAACGAAGGATTTATACTCTTAAATGAAACTCCCAAAAAAGGTGCAGACAACAAATTAGTGTGTTTCCTGCACCCAAAAGGCACAAATTCAGTATTGGTGGAGTTGTGTCAAAGTCTGTAAATTTGTCATTGCGACCCTTCTTTTTTGCAGGGAAAGCAACCTCTAAGATTGATGCAAAAGAGTTTGGAATCTTCTTCTCATAAGCTAAAAGATTGCTTCCCCCGCAAAAAAGCGGGGCCGCAATGACAGCCATCATATAGTACTAACTAATTCCTAATATCGACGAACCTTCAAAGACTGCAAACCACCATCAAAATTCAAAGAAATTTTCTTCGTTGATTTATCATAATTTGGCGTTTCCCAATGACCATTTTTCTGAATAAATCCATCAAAATCTTTATCATTCAAACCACCGTCGATGTCTATACGACAACCCACCGATTCAGGCACTTGAAACTCAATGTCAGTTAAACCCGATTCGACTTTTACGTTCAAATCATCAACTTTATCGCCCAATTTTACGTCAGTTTCTGTCAGACCAGTTTTGATAGAAAGATTTTTGACTTTATATTCACTTAAATCGAAGTCAGCTTTACCCGCTCCAAATTCAAATTTCATATCCCAAAGTACGGTAGGATTCAATTTTAAGTTAATTTTATTGTCATTATCATCGCCAATATTAATGTTGTTAGTTTTTCCTCTTAAAGCAAAATCAATTGTTGGATTAGTTGAATCGCCCGTTTTTTTCAAGGAAATATTACCAAAATTAAGATTTGCATCAGCTTCCACTAAATCCGTTGAAGTACCAGAAATCTCAAATTCAGCCGCCCCACCCGAGAAATTAAATGAAGCACTTTTGATATTGGCATTCATCGGCGAGTTCAGTTTCTGATTTGAACCCTTGAAACTTCTATCTTCGTCGTTATCATCATCGTAAGATTTGTCGTTATCGTCGTCCATATCAATTTGAATGCCATTTTTATTAAAAGCAGTACCAACTCTTTCCTGGCAACTCCGCACCAAAACCGTCGGAATGGCAATACAGAGTAAGACAATTGTGATGATCGTTGCGGAGGAATTGCTTTTTCCTAAAAGGGCAATCAAGCCAAGATATATCAATAATAAGGGCCACAAACGAGATATTTCGTGCCAATTGATATGAAACCAACCCCATTCTTTTCCTAAGAACAAGATGCCAAGCAGGATTAAAATCCCACCCGTGAAGAGACTTTTTGAGTTCATTTTTTTAGTGAACAGAGAACAGTTATCAGTAAACAATTTTCCGTAAATCATGAATTAATCCATACACTTTACTGATAACTTTTTACTGATAACTAATCACCGATTTAGAGGTTATTTTTATCATTATTAAAATCAATTTTATCCTTGTCACGAAAAATGATATAACCGCCCACAGCAATCAGGATTAGGGGCCAGAATTTTCCAAAATCAAATTCTGGAATCCATTCGTCTAAGAGGAAAATTGTACCGAGGACGATTAAAATAATCCCCCAAACCTTGTTTGAATCTTTTTTCATGTTCGTTAGTTTTTCGTTAAAATTTGAAGCATTTGTGGCATCTGCCGAAGCGGTCTGCCAAGCATATTGTACGGGTAATGATGCCCACAAGATAATATAAATCCAGAAGAAAATACCATGCGTGAATATTAAACCTAAGACTAAAATTACTCTCATTACTGAAATATCAATACTAAAACGTTCGGCTAATCCCGCTGCAACGCCCCCTAATTGACTTTTAGAAGGTATGCGATATAAGGTCTGATTCATGGTTTTTGTTGTTTAAAATTTGTATAAAAATTGATTTAGAGAATACTATAGTGAATCAAACAACTACTATCTAATACATAGTACCTTGTTTGATGTCCGAAAGATATTATGACTTTTATAAATACCAATTGGGAAATAAATGAACGGTAAGTAGGAATTAGGAATGGTAATTTTTGATTACAGAGCTTTTGGAAGTATTCGATTTTGGATAAGTAAAATAATCGTTTGATCATTTATCGTTTACAGAAATATGCTCAGTAAACAAGATGAAAAATTAGAATAGAACAAAGTTTAAGATTAGCATTTACTGCGAATTATGAAGTAAGCAAAATTGTTTTTATCATTAGCGATCAGGTTAAACGCATTTAAAAATGCGGATTATTGATAAAATTAGGAACTTTGTCAGATGAACTGGCAAACTTTCTTTCAAGACGTTCCCGATTTTCGGATAAATCGACGTAAACGACATAATTTATTAGACATTTTAGTA
>JANXML010000327.1 GCA_025354645.1 Arcicella sp.
AATCAAGGCTTCCATATTACCATAAACTTTTTCTTTTTCTGGTAAATAATAATGCGGTGCATCGGCATGGAACGCTCCTTCTGGCAAATTTTGTAATGCTTGTTTGATAATACTTAAACTCTGCCACATTTCTTCGCCACGAACCAAGAAACGGTCGTAAGTATCGCCCTTCGTTCCCACTGGCACTTCAAATTCAAAATCTTCGTAAGATGAATATGGATTCATGGCACGTACATCATAATCTACGCCCGTAGCTCTTAAATTTGGTCCCGTGAAACCATAGTTTAAAGCCCGTTCTGCTGAGATTACACCCACATCAATCGTTCTATCCATGAAGATACGATTACGTTTTACGAGTCCTTCAAATTCTAACAAAACCTTTGGAAAATCATCTAACAATACATTGATTTTACGGATAGCTTCTTTTGATAAATCACGCTCCATTCCACCAAAACGCCCCATATTCGTGGTCAATCTTGCTCCACACATTTCCTCATAAATCTCGTAGATGTGTTCACGCCATTGCATTACGTACAAGAAACCCGTTAAAGCCCCAGTGTCCACTGCCAAGATTGAATTACAAATCAAGTGATCGGCAATACGAGCCAATTCCATCATGATTACTCTGATATATTGGGCTCTTTTGGGTACTTCGATACCAAGTAATTTCTCTACTGTTAAATGCCATCCCATGTTATTAATGGGCGACGAACAATAGTTCATGCGATCGGTGAGCGTTGTGAGCTGATAAAACGGACGACGTTCTGCAATTTTTTCAAAGGCACGGTGGATGTAACCAACGGTTTGTTCGGCATCAATAATGGTCTCTCCATCCATCGTTAAGATGTTTTGGAAAATTCCGTGCGTTGCGGGGTGTGTTGGACCTAAGTTCAAAGTCGTTAGGTCATTTACGTATTTTTTATTTTCTTGTGTCTTTGTTAGCCCAATATTTGGGTTTGACACTAATGCTATTTCAGCCATAATTTTAATCTACAATGAATAAAGCAAGCACGCTTGTAAATCTTGTTTTTCAATAAATGGATAATCTTCTGTAATCTCTTCAAAAGTCATTCCTGACGATATTAATTCAAGCATTTGATCAACCGTAAATCTCATATTTCTTATGGATGGTTTACCGTTACAAACTTCTGGATTAATGGTGATTCGAGAGATTAAATTTTCCATGTTTTATCATCTTTTAAAAATCTCTGTAAACTTCCTTTCGATGTCCTATCTCAATTACGACTACTGATAATTCACCATCATAAATTTCATAGATAACTCTGTAATTACCCACTTTTATTCGGTACAAATCATCATGACCTTTCATCTTTTTAACGCCATTTGGTCGTGCATTTTCAGCTAATTCATCAATGGCGTTTACAATTTTTGTGGCATCTTTATCGGGAATTGCAGCAAGAGATTTTAGGGCATTCCGCTCAATTACAATAGAATACATATTTTAAATTTTACCCAAAGCTCTCAATTCGGCTTTTGCTTGTTCCCAACTAATTGTTTCACTACCTAACGCTTTTGCTTTTTCATAAGCTGCAATATCTTCACTATCCTCACAACGCTCAACAAGTTGGTTGAACTCTTGAACGGTCAAAACAACATCAGTCTGATTTCCCTCAGAATTGATTATATATCTTGGGTTTATGCTCATATTATTGAAAGTTTATGAAATTTCTTAATAAATTTTATCGCCCAAACAAAGCATCAATTTTGTCCTCACGAGTGGCATCTTCCAGCGGGTATTCTTTCCGCATTGGGTGATAATCCATATCTTCCATATTCAGGATTCTTTCCATTTTTGGGTGTCCTGTGAAAGTAATTCCGTAGAAATCAAATGCCTCACGTTCCATCCAGTTTGCAGCAGCATATAGCCCCGTGAGGGTTGGTACGGCAATATCTTCTCTGGTTACATAAAGCTTGATGATTAGTCTTACATTATTTTCAAGGCTGTGCAAATGATAAATCACCCCAAATTCATGGCTTGGCATTTGCGGAAAGTGAATTCCGCCTAAATCAGTCAAAAACTGGAACTTGAAAGTAGGATGCTGATATAAATAGTGCATCAACGGAACGATGGTTTCGGTGGTAGTCGTTACGTTCAACAATCCGTAATTCTCTACAACTCCGAAGATTCTCTCCTCGCCAAATTGTGCCACTAAATCTTGTGCTATTTGTTCGTTTGTCATTGGTCAGTAAACAGTTATCAGTAAATAGTTATCAGTAAACAGTAAACAATTATTCAATAAAGATTTTAAAAACTTACAAGAATAACAATCCAATTCTGTCTAACTAATAACTGGTAACTGATAACTGATAATTGATAACTGTTATTCTATTCCATAAGAACCCAAAAGGGCTTTATATTCGTCTGATTCTCTGCGTCTTCTTTGTTCAGACTTGGCAATTTCTTGAATTTGCATAAAGCCATCCAAAATCTGCTCTGGGCGTGGTGGACAACCTGGCACATAAACATCAACAGGAATAATTCTGTCGATACCTTGCAGAACTGAATACGTATCAAAAATACCGCCAGAACAAGCACACGCACCCACTGAAAGCACCCATCGAGGTTCTGCCATTTGGAGATATACTTGCTTCAAAACAGGTCCCATTTTCTTAGAAATTGTTCCCATTACCATCAAAATATCCGCTTGACGAGCTGAGAACGACATTCTCTCTGAACCAAACCGTGAAATATCGTAGTGTGAACCCGCCGTTGCCATAAATTCAATGCCACAACATGAAGTGGCAAACGGAAGAGGCCAAAGTGAATTGGCACGGGCAAGACCCACAAAATCATCTAATTTTCCAGCGAAGAAACCTTGTCCTTCAAGCCCATTTGGGGCATCAACTGTTTTTATTATTCTATCGCTCATTGTTTCAGTTATCAGTTAATCAGTGAACAGTTATCAGTGAACAGTTATCAGTGGCTGACTTTTTCTTAATTAGCATCACAAATGAAACGGAATGCGTAATGGAAAAGTTTTTAAAAATTAGCATGATTTACTGTCTAACTGATTACTGGTAACTGATTACTGTTTTTATTTCTCCCAAGTTAAAACGCCTTTTTTAATCACGTAAATAAAGCCTGCCAATAACAAACCCATGAATACCAACATTTCCAAGAACATATCCATTGCAACAGCCGATGAAGTTTTTATCCAATCCATGAAATTAACTGCCCAAGGGTACATGAAGATAATTTCGACATCGAAAAGCACAAAAAGGATGGCTACTAAAAAATATTTTACTGAAATTGGTGTTCGAGCGTCGCCAATGGACTCGATACCACATTCAAAAACATCGTCTTTTAGTTTTGAATGACGTTTTGGTCCAAGCCAGTGCGTGGCAAGCATCGTGGCAACAATAAATGCCAACGCTGCTCCGATTTGCACGAGTACTGGAAGATAGTCTGATGGTTGATAGTTCATATTATTTGCAACCACATAGCTATTATAGGGAACATAGAAAACTTGAAATCTTTTGGGTTAAACTATCTATTAATTTAAGTTAACTCATTGATTATGAAATACTATGCTTACAAACAACTACATGGTTTTTATTTCTTTGTTGAATTAAGTCGCAATTTACTTATAAAATTTTGTTTACGACATTATTTTGTGGTTAAAATTGATTGTTTTAACCGCCAAGTTGGAAAAATAGTAAGACATTTTGCGTCTTACCGCCCTTGCGGTTCAAACACTAAATCTTCTTCAAAATCTTCTGAATAATGTCTTGAAAATAGACTCCATTTTGAGGTCCGTACCAATTCATAACACGAGTTTCGTAGGAATTTAGGTCATAGTGGCGGTCGTGGGTGATGTAGCCTACGTAGCCCCCGTTGAAACTTGTTACGATTAAATTCAAATTTTCACTTTTTGCTACTTGCAAAACTTCGGGCATTAGTTCGCCCGAATAATCGCAGGGCGTGCCGATGAGGACGTTATTGCCAATTCTGAGTGCTTTGATTTCGGCTGGATAATCGCCAAAAAGTGTCTTGAAAACCCACGGTCTGAATCGCCAATTTTCGGCAAATCTTACTTGTGGTTCTCTTAGTGAAATCTGAAAAGTGGATAACGCTAATGTATTGATTTCTTGGGTTTTGATGTTATTTATTTCCTTCAAAACCTTGTTGGATAGTCCTTCTGAGATGTTTTTTTCTTGTTGAAAATCATCGTGCAAATCCTCGCCCGTGGGTCCAGAACTTCCCACTGCACCTGCCATGAAAGCTGCGAAATTAACGGATTTGGAAACTTGTTTTACGTATTCACCTGGGTAATCAGCGGAAAGGAAATTTTTATCAGCGTTCAGTGTAGTGGCGTGGGCGGAGAAGGTGGTAAATAAAGCAATTTCACCCGTTTGTTTTTGGATTTTCAATACTCTAATCATGGGATCGGTTGTGCCTAACGAATCGCCCACTAAACGATTGAAAACCAATTCTTTGGCATTAATTTCTCCGTAACCAACTTTGGCAGAAACTTGATTTTGATTGGCTTTTCTGATGGCTTCTAATACTTTATCGGCAATAAAATTTACCGTATTTTGGTTATATTTTCCCGCAAATAATTCTCCTACTGTGTTTTTACCCCACGCTCCCAAACTATTGTGCGTGTGGGTTGTGCCTACGTACACCTGCGACCAATCGAAGCCGATAGTTTTGAGTTTTTCTTTCAACAAAATAGTTACTTCGGGAGGGAAAATCAACAAATCACAACTGACCAACACAATGGGTTTTAAGGTATTTGAAAATACGATTGCCCGCACAAAAACGGAATCGTGAATTGATTGATATGGTTTGCCTTTGCGGTCGCCATAACCAGCGGTAGGCGTTGGTTTTGAAGGAGTTAGATTAACGATTGCCCAACCCGCTTTGAAATTATTGGCAGTATCTTTTGACGGTTTCCATGCTTCTAAACTATCATTCATTTGCTTGGAATAACTCATTTCATGATAATCAGTTCTATCGACTGGGGCAATTGTGAAAGCTAAGAAAATGAGGATTAGGATTAGTAATCCCAAGAGGATTTTACCGATTATTTTGAGGATTCGCATGGAATGATTTTTTAATACTTTCTGTAAAAATAGTGGGTTATTTGATACATTTGTGATTATTAGACTTTAAACCTCTGTATCTACGTGAAATCATTATCTCCCAATACTTTCTTAGTGGCTTTGATGAACAATAAGCCAGACTTTTTAATTGCACAGAACAATCATTGGTACAGAATTCCAACTGATAAAGCCCCAAAGAACCTCCGAGAAGGCATTGTTCAGTACATTGCTTTTTATCAAACCAAGGTTTTTGGTCACGATAAATATGTGATAAAGTATTACGCAAAGGTCAAAAAAGTTGAAGTAAAAAGCCGAGAAGAATTATTTCCTGACGAACCCTTTAATTCCAAAAAATCTCATAAAAATTATTACAAAATCAGCTTTGATTCCTTGAAAGAATTGGCAAAACCCATTCCAAGTTTTCGGGCGAGACGGCTCTTATTTGTGCCAACTACCTACGATAAGTTTATGAAAGCTACTGAGATTAATCATCTGTTCAATGAAAGTCCACTGGAAGAGATGCTTTGGGAGAAATTTTTGGAACATAAAATCAGTACAGAAAGGCAATTTTTATTGCAAACAGATGATAAAAACTGGATTTTAGATTTTGCGATTTTTTGTAAGAATGGACAAATTAATGTCGAATGCGATGGCAATGAATTTCACACAAAATATGACCATGTAATTTATGATAAATTCAGAAATAATGAAATCGAAAGTGTGGCTGGTTGGTCAGTTTTACGATTTCCGACAGTGCGATTAGTGGAGGAAATGGAACATTGTATTCAAACGATTCAGAAGAGAATTTATCTCTATGGCGGTCAGAAAATGCCAGATGGGAATATTTTACAAGAGTTCTATAAATCTCCTGATACAAAACAATTGAACTTATTTTAGGAAAATTCTAAAAATAACAACATCGTTTAACTTCCCGAAAGTAGAAATAACTTTCGGGAAGTTCCTCCAAGTCAATTGTAGTATTTTTAAATTTAACATTTCTCTTAAACAATTTTAAACACACAATGTAGATAATTATGGAAAGAAAAAAATTTATGGATAGAGCAATTGAATTGTCCTTAAAAGGCAGTTCAGAGGGCAAGGGAGGACCTTTTGGAGCAGTTATTGTGAAAAATGGGGAGATTGTGGGCGAATCATACAATCAAGTAACTTCCACCAACGACCCAACGGCTCACGCCGAAGTGATGGCAATCAGAGATGCTTGCAAAAACTTAAAAACTTTTGATTTAACGGATTGTGAAGTTTACACGTCCTGCGAACCTTGCCCGATGTGTTTGGGAGCAATATATTGGTCGAGAGCCAAGAAAATATATTACGCCAACACCCGTGAAGATGCCAAGAAAACGGGTTTTGATGATTCCTTTATTTATGATGAAATTCCTTTACCGCTCTCGGAACGCAAAATTAAAATGGAACAAATCGGACAAAAGGAAGCCTTGCACGTTTTTGGTTTGTGGGATAAGAATGAGGGGAAAATAAAATATTGATTTAGGTAGAGACAAATAGTATTTGTCCACCTTACGGGCGTGGACGAATGCTATTCGTTCCTACTAAATGGGCGAATACTATTCGTTCCTACTGACTGGGCGAACACTATTCATCCCTACTAACATCCACCGTTACTATAACTAAAAATGCTAATCAGAATCGTTAGAATGACTTTCCGAGAAGATAAAGTCGAAGAGTTTTTGGAAATATTTAATCGCTCAAAACATCAAATCAGGGCTTTTGAGGGTTGTCTGCACCTTGAATTTTTACGGGATAAAAATGCTCCAAACATTATGCTGACGTATAGCCATTGGGCTTCGGAAGAACATCTGAATGCTTATCGTGATTCTGAATTATTCAAAACCACTTGGGCGGCTACAAAAGCCCTTTTTGCGGATAAACCCGTGGCTTTTTCTTCGGAAAGAGTGGAGGTTGTTTGAGGCATTAAACCTCAAATAAAGTCCGCAATTCCACTGCCTCTTCTGGTTTCATTCTTCCTGCCAAAACCAATCTCAATTGACGACGGCGTAATGCTCCATCGTATAGTTCTTTTTCTTCGTCAGTTTCCGTAATCGTTTGTGGCACATCAATCGGGCGACCTGATTGGTCAACCGCCACGAACGTAAAAAAGGCTTTATTGGTCGTTACACGCTCTTGGGCAGGGATATTTTCAGCCCAAACGTCAATCACAACTTCCATTGATGAACTGAAAGCTCTGGTTACTTTGGCTTGCAACGTCACAACACTGCCCAAAGGAATTGGCTCTTTGAACGAGACATTATCGACAGAGGCAGTTACTACAATGCGATTGGAGTGTTTTTGAGCACAAATTGCACCCACAACGTCCATTAAACGCATAAGATTTCCACCCATTAAATTGCCCAAAGTATTGGTATCATTCGGGAAAATCATTTCTGTCATGGTGGTTAATGACTCGGAAGGCGTTTTTGTTTTTATCATTTTTTGTTAGGATTTAGGGGGTGGGGGTTAGGAATTGTAGTGCAAGTGCGATAATTAATCACCTAAAATTCATCTTTCTTTCACTTCACTAATTTCATCAAGATTTACGGTCTTGAAATATTCATAGGTTTTTAGAATGATCGCCAAAGCTACCACAGATTCACAAACGGCTACAACAATTACGAACATCGCAAACATTTGTCCCTGCAAATTTGGGTCGTTCTTACTAAATGCTACTAAGTTAAGATTAACGGCATTGAGCATTAATTCAATGCCCATTAACACCACAATCACGTTGCGTTTGGTTACGACGACTGCCAAGCCAATGCTGAAAAGCAAGGCACTGGTTAGGAGATAATATGAGAGAAAACTGTTATCCATTTTAGGTTTGTTGTTTGTCATTGCGATTGCAATTGGGTAGCTCTGTCATTGCGAACGCAGTGAAGCAATCTTCTGGATTGATGAAAAGTTTTTAAAAACTGTCATTGCGAGCGAAGCGTGGCAATCTTTCGGATTGATGAAAAGTTTTCAAAAGCTCACATACTAACTTATTAAGAGTAAAAGGCACTCAACGTTTTCCCATCAATCCAGAAGATTGCTTCACTGCGTTCGCAATGACAGCTATTCAACATTTTTCACTCGCAATGACAGGCTATTCAACGTTTTTTCCATCAATCCAGAAGATTGCTTCGTTGCACTCGCAATGACAGCTATTCAACATTTTTCACTCGCAATGACAGGCTATTCAACATTTTTTCCATCAATCCAGAAGATTGCTTCACTGCGTTCGCAATGACAGCTATTCAACGTTTCCACTTGCAATGACAGCTATTCAACGTTTTTCACTCGCAATGACAGCTATTCAATGTTTTTTCCATCAATCCAGAAGATTGCTTCGTTGTACTCGCAATGACAAACTATTCACTATTTTTTTTACTCAAATAAGCCGCACCGATTAAGGTTGCCATTAATAAAATTCCTGATACTTCAAAAGGTAAAACAAAGTTGGTCATTAATTGAATTCCGATGGTCTTTGTTGTTGCCACGGGTTCGATAGTTTCAAATAAACCCGTTTGAATATCCACAAATCTGGCTCTGGCGAAAGTATAGAAAAGCATCGTAAACACGCCTCCTGCCACTAAAAAGCCCAAAATTCGATTCGTGCTTTCCGTGAAAATATCATTTTTAACATTCTGTTTATTCCCTCCTTGATTGGTGAGCATTACCCCAAAAATCAACAATACTAAAATTCCTCCTACGTATACAAGTACTTGCGTAATTGCCAAAAAATCTGCCCCTGCCAATACGTATAAAGCAGAAATTCCCAAAAATGTTAATAACAAACTAAATGCAGCATAAAGTACATTCTTCGACCATAAAACCACACTTGCTGAGAGTATTGTTAGAATAATGAAAGCTATGAAGATGTATTGAATCACTGTTTGATTATTGGTTTGTTGAATTGTTGTTATCCTCTGCTTTGGGTTTTGGCTTGAAACTTGGTTTGAAAACGGGTTTTAGTTTTGGTGTTTCTGGAATTACTTCAACTACGTTTTCCACAACTTCTTGATTTTCAGCTGGTTTTGGCTTGAAACTTGGTTTGAAGACGGGTTTTGGTTTTGGTGTTTCTGGAATTACTTCAACTACGTTTTCCACAACTTCTTGATTTTCAGCTGTTTTTGGCTTGAAACTTGGTTTGAAAACTGGTTTTGGTTTTGGTGTTTCTGGAATTATCTCCTCTCCTAATTTGTCTTCTAAATTTTCTTTATTTTCAATTACCTTCGGCTTGAAACTTGGCTTAAAGACTGGTTTAGGTTTTTGTGTTTCTTCTACTACTATCCCCTCTCCTATTTTGTCTTCTAAATTTTCTTCTTCTACGTTATCTTGATTATTAACTGTTTTCGGCTTGAAATTTGGCTTAAAAGCTGGCTTTGGTTTTATTTCAATAATTTCACTATTACCTGTTTTTTGCTCTGTTATAATTAATTTCATTTTCTCTTTTTCAATCACAAATTGCTCGTATAATTCTCTTTTTTCTTGTGCTTGCTTAGGAGTAAGATTCCCAAATTCAAAGTTATGATTTGTTATATCAAAAGTTGAAAAATCGTATTCGGAAGTCATCGTTAGGCATTCTGTTGGGCATACAGTTGTGCATAATCCACAGAACATACACTTCGCCATATCAATATCAAACTTGGCGGCAAAAAGACGAATCGCTGAACCATCGGAAGCATAGCCTGCAACACCCGTGGCTTTAATTGGTTCAATATCAATACAATCCACGGGGCAAACTTTGGCACATTTATCACAGACAATACAATCGTCCATTTCGTTGTGCAATTGATAACGACCGTTATCAGGCAAGGGCAAATGTTGATGCGGATATTGGAGCGTTACAATACCCGTTTGTTGTTGGAAATAATTGGGATTATCCACAAAAATAGGCTTGCGGCTTTGGCGTGCTTCCATCAAGTGCTTCCACGTCAGCGAAAGCCCTTTCAAAGACGTTTTTATGCCATCTCTTATATTTCCAAAGTATGTATTATTTGCTCCTTTCATTTTAATCTACGGTACACGGTCTTTACGGTGCAGGGTGAACGGTACACGGTGAACGGATTTGACGACAAGTTTCTCCGTGAACCGTTCACCTTGAACCGTTTACCTTTTCTCGCACAAAGTTACGGTTGCATTTTTAACAAAAGAATAGTTGGTTAAAGTTTCTGGGATAGAATAAAAAACAAAATCCCCCACCAGTCAAACTGATGAGGGATTTTGTTTACTCTATTATCAACAAGGCTACTTCAATATTTGTAGTTTCTTAATAATCATACGTCCGTTGTCTAATGCTACGTTCACGAAGTACGTTCCTGATGGCATATCCTGTACTGGTACTTTCACACTTACACGCTCGGTGCCTGCGGCAGTTTGCGTAAATTGGGTTGTTCCAGTCATGTTAAATACGCTTACTTCAACGCTACTGTTTGCCTTCATCAACTCCGCTGATAACTCAATTGAGAAATCTGAACTTGTTGGATTTGGATAAACATTTACTTCATTACCTACTTTAACTTCCTCAACCGCAACTACTCTTGCTGATGTTGCACCTGTTACTGGTGTTGATAACGTAGTTTTCTTAATTACCGTCACCTTAAACATACAGTATGAAGTATTTCCTTTGGCATCTTTGGCTGTGTAAATCACCGTTGTAACACCCACTGGGAACGTTTGTCCTGGTGAATAATTAAACACTACCGATGGAATACCACAATTATCTCCTACTGATGGATGATCCCAATTTACTACTACTCCCGTACCCGTTGTATTCAACGTAATGTCAGTTGGACAATCATAGAATACTGGGGCTTGAGTATCCACATCGCAAGTGATAATTTTCACTACCGTTACCTTGAATGAACAAGTTGTCTTATTTCCTTTGGCATCGGTTGCAGTGTAAGTTACAATCGTTGAGCCAACTGGGAATTGCGAACCTGATGCGTTGGTTGAAGTAATTACTGGCGTGCCACATTCATCCGTTGCCGTTGGAGCCGTCCAGCTTACTGTTGCTACTGTTCCTCTGGTTTTAATTAATACGTCGTAAGGGCAAGCACTCAACACAGGAGGCGTAACATCTTTATCGCATGGACCCGTTAAGCCTGCATCAATATCGTTGTTAGTTTGTCCTTCTGATAAAGTAATTGTTGCTGTTTTACCCGTCGAAACGTTTGCATCGCTGTCTTTATCACCCGTTGTGGTTCCCTGTGGAGAGAATCCTAAACCTGATGGAAGTGTTGATTTAACGAATTCAACTGTGTAATTACCTGCTGTTAAGTTATCAAATAAATACTTACCATTCAAATCAGTTGTTGTGGTTGCCACTAAATTATTTGCACCATCAAACAATTTAACTGTTACGTTCGCAACCCCTACTTCACCTGCATCTTGCTTACCGTCTCCATTAGAATCACGGAATACATAATCACCCAATTTCGCTGGTCTGAATAATCCGAAATCAACGTTTGTGTTATCAGTCGTTGTCAATACAACTGGCTTACTTCTGATAATTTGTCCACTTGTTGTTGTTCCGTTATCTTCATTATTTACATTCGTTGAACCTGTTGTTGGCTCGTAAGCACCTGTTGCTGAACCGTTCGTTCCAGTTGATGATTTATAACCCGCTGGTGCTGAAATTTCAACTGTGTAAGTTCCTGATGGTAAATTAGAGAACAAATAGTTTCCATTTGCATCAGTCGTTACTGAACTTCCAACTTGGTTATTAGCACTATCGAATAATTTAACGGTTACGCCCGCAATGCCTAATTCTCCTGCATCTTGTTTACCATTATTATTTTTATCGTTAAATACTAAATCACCAATTTTCAAGCAACTAACCACTTTCACATGAACCGTTGCAACCGCTGAACAACCTCCACCATTTGAGGCAGTGATGGTATATACACCATTAGCTGCTAAGGTTACATTTGGAATTGACAAATCTTTTGTATTTGCTGTAAATCCACCTGGTCCTGTCCACGAGTAAGTAATTGTTCCAGTTGCTGTCGTTGTTGTAGTAACAGTAACAGTTGTTCCATTACAAACTGCATTTGGATTAGTCGTTGCTGAAATTGTGAATGGACTTGTAACGGTTTTCTTCACATAATTTGACTCACCACCGATGTAATCCGTACAACCTTTTCTTCTCGAACAACGTACATAACAAGTGGTTTGTGTTATTGCATCTGGTTGATAATCTGGCGTTGTTGAACCTGGAATCTCTGTGTAAAGATTCTGTCCTACCACATTTGCTGGACAAGCACCATTAATGCCTAATGATGTTGTTTTCAACCAGATATATTCAATTGCTAAACTTGCATCGCCACCCGTTGGTAAAGTCACGTTTACGATTTTAGAAGGCGTTATTCCAGCACAGATTGTTTCATCTGCTTTGATAGTTCCTCCGTCTGTAATCTTACCGATAACTGTTGCTTTTACTTCCGTTCTTGGAGACTCACAACCTGCGGTTGATTTACAACTTACATAATAAGAAGTAGTTGTCGTTAAACTTGGGGTTGTAAACGATGCTCCCGTTGCGATTGATGTTCCACCCGTTGCAGATGAATACCATGTTGCAGTTCCAGTTGAACAAGTTGCTCCCAAAGTTACCGTTCCAGTTCCGCAAGTGGTTGCTGGCGTAACGGTTGGTGCTGTTCCTGCTGAATTTACTGTTGCTGTTACTGCAGTTCTTGCTGACTCACATCCACCTGCTGTTGTCTTGCAACTTACATAATAAGTAGTTGTTGCTGAAATACTTGGCGTTGTGAATGATGCTCCCGTTGCTACTGATGCTCCACCCGTTGCGGCAGTGTACCAATTTGCAATTCCCGTTGTACAAGTTGCTCCTAACGTTACCGTTCCAGTTCCACAAATAGCGGCTGGTGTAACGGTTGGTGCATTTGGTGCAGACTCAACTGTTTTCTTCACCGCATTCGATTCTCCGTCATAATCAGTACAACCTTTTCTTCTTGAACAACGAATGTAACAAGTTGTTTGCGTAATTGCACCTGGCTGATAATCCGTAGCATTCGTATTTGGAATTGGTGAATAAACATTCTGACCTACAATATTCTGTGGACAAACACCATTTGTTAAAGTTGTTGTTTTTAACCATAAATATTCAATTGCCAAACTTGCATCTCCACCCGTTGGTAAAGTCACGTTTACGATTTTAGAAGGTGTTCCACCAGCACAGATTGTTTCATCCGCTTTGATTGTTCCGCCGTCTGTAATCTTACCGATAACCGTTGCTTTTACTTCCGTTCTTGGAGACTCACAACCTGCTGACGATTTACAACTTACATAATAAGAAGTAGTTGTCGTTAAACTTGGGGTTGTAAACGATGCTCCCGTTGCAATAGATGTTCCACCCGTTGCAGATATATACCAGTTTGCAGTTCCAGTTGCACAAGTTGCTCCTAACGTTACCGTTCCAGTTCCACAAATGGCGGCTGGCGTTACCGTTGGTGCTGTTCCGTTGCTATTAACGGTTGCTACTACTGGCGTTCTACCTGATTCACAACCTGCATCCGTTTTACATGATACATAATAAGTAGTTGTTGCCGACAAACTTGGTGTTATAAATGATGCTCCCGTTGCTACTGATGCTCCACCCGTTGCGGTAGTGTACCAATTTGCAATTCCAGTTGCACAAGTTGCTCCTAACGTTACGGTTCCAGTTCCACAAATGGCGGCTGGTGTTGTCGTTGGTGCTGTTGCATTTCCATTAACCGTTGCAGTTACTGGCGTTCTTGCTGATTCACAACCTTCGGCTGACTTACAACTTACATAATAAGAAGTAGTTGCAGATAAACTTGGTGTTGTGAATGATGCTCCCGTTGCAATTGATGTTCCACCCGTTGAGGCAGCATACCAGTTGGCAGTTCCAGTCGCACAAGTTGCTCCTAATGTTACGGTTCCAGTTCCGCAGATAGCATCTCCTTTTGTTGTTGGTGCTGCTGGGATTGCATTAATTGTTGCTTTAACTTCCGTTCTTGCTGATTCACAACCCGCTGACGATTTACAACTTACATAATAAGAAGTAGTTGTCGTTAAACTTGGCGTTGTGAATGATGCTCCCGTTGCAATTGATGTTCCACCCGTTGAGGCAGCATACCAGTTGGCAGTTCCAGTTGTACAAGTTGCTCCTAACGTTACCGTTCCAGTTCCACAAATGGCATCTCCATTAACAGTTGGTGCGGTTGTGTTTGCATTGATTGTTGCTGTTACAGGTGTTCTTCCAGATTCGCAACCTTCTGTCGATTTGCAACTTACGTAATACGTAGTTGTTGCTGAGATACTTGGCGTTGTGTAACTTGCCCCTGTTGCTATTGATGCTCCATCCGTTGCGGCTGAATACCAATTAGCAGTTCCAGTGGCACAAGTTGCTCCCAAAGTTACCGTTCCAGTTCCACAAATAGCATCTCCTTTAACAGTTGGTGCTGTTGGAATTGCATTTACTGTTACTTTAACTTCCGTTCTTCCAGACTCACAACCTTCCGCTGACTTACAACTTACATAATAAGAAGTAGTTATCGATAAACTTGGTGTTGTGAATGATGCTCCCGTTGCGATTGATGTTCCACCCGTTGAGGCAGCATACCAGTTGGCAGTTCCCATTGCACAAGTTGCTCCTAATGTTACTGTTCCTGCTCCACAAATGGCATCACCTTTAACAGTTGGTGCATTTGGAATCATATTTATGGTTGCAGTTACTGGCGTTCTCATTGATTCACATCCAGCATCTGATTTGCAACTTACATAATACGTAGTAGTTGAAGAAATACTTGGCGTTGTGAAACTTGCTCCCGTTGAAACTGAGGCTCCACCCGTTGCTGCTGTGTACCATTGTGCTACACCTGTTGTACAAGCAGCTCCCAATTTAACCGTTCCAGTTCCACAAATTGCGGCTGGTGTTACGGTTGGTGCTGTTGTGTTTGCATTAATCGTTGCTGTTACAGGCGTTCTTCCTGACTCACAACCTTCCGTTGATTTGCAACTTACGTAATATGTAGTCGTTGCTGATAAACTTGGGGTTGTAAATGTTGCACCCGTCGCAATTGATGCTCCACCCGTTGAGGCAGCGTACCATTGTGGCGTTCCTACTGTACAAATTGCTCCTAATTCTACCGTTCCAGCACCACAAATACTTGCGTTTTTGATGGCAGATGGCGATGCAGGAATTGGATTAATCGTTGCTGTTACAGAAGTTCTTCCCGACTCACATCCGCCTGCTATTGTCTTGCAACTTACATAGTAAGTAGTTGTTGCTGAAATACTTGACGTTGTGAAAGATGCTCCTGTTGCAATTGACGCTCCACCCGTTGCCACTGCGTACCACTGTGCTACCCCTGTTGCACAAGTTGCTCCTAACGTTACGGTTCCAGTACCACAAATTGCGGCTGGCGTTACCGTTGGTGCATTTGGTGTTGCTTCAACTGTTTTCTTAACTGTATTAGATTCTCCACCGATATAGTCTGTACAACCATTTCTTCTTGAACAACGAATGTAACAAGTAGTTTGAGTAATTGCACTTGGTTGATAATCCGCAGTGTTTGTATTTAGAATCTCAGTATAAAGATTTTGTCCTACAACATTCGCTGGACAAACACCATTCGTCAATGAAGTTGTTTGTAACCATACATATTCGATTGCTCTCGTAGCATCTCCTCCACTTGCAGGAGTTACGTTTGTGATTTTAGAAGGAGTTCCACCCACACAGATTGTCTCATCCGCTTTGATAGTTCCACCGTCTGTAATCTTTCCGATAACTATTGCTTTAACTTCTGTTCTTCCAGACTCACAACCTTCAGCTGACTTACAACTTACATAATAAGAAGTAGTTGCTGTTAAAGATGGTGTTGTATAAGATGCACCAGTGGCAATTGAACTTCCACCCGTTGCAGCCGCATACCATTGAGCGACACCCGTTGCACAAGTTGCTCCTAACGTAACACTTCCGCTTCCACAAGTCTCAGCACCTTTTACCGTTGGAGCATTTGGAATTGGGTTAATTGTTGCTGTTACTGGCGTTCTGCTTGATTCACAGCCTTCGGTCGTTTTGCAACTTACATAATAAGGAGTCGTTGAAGAAATACTTGGCGTTGTGAAACTTGCTCCCGTTGAAACACTCGCTCCACCCGTTGCTCCTGTGTACCATTGAGCTACACCCGTTGCACAAGTTGCTCCCAACGTAACCGTTCCCGTTCCGCAAATTGCCGCTGGCGTTACCGTTGGTGCATTTGGAATTGGATTAACTGTTGCTGTTACTGGCGTTCTTCCTGATTCACAACCTTCGGTCGTCTTGCAACTTACATAATACGTAATCGTTGAAGAAATACTTGGCGTTGTGAAACTTGCTCCTGTTGAAACTGATGCTCCACCTGTTGTAGCTACATACCATTGTGCTACACCTGTTGCACAAGTTCCTCCCAAAGTAACCGTTCCGCTTCCACAAATTGCATCTCCTTTCGTTGTTGGTGCATTTGGAATTGGATTAACTGTTGCTGTTACTGGCGTTCTGCTTGATTCACAGCCTTCGGTCGTCTTGCAACTTACATAATAAGGAGTTGTTGCTGAAATACTTGGTGTTGTGAATGTTGCTCCTGTTGAAACTGATGCTCCACCTGTTGCAGCTACATACCATTGAGCTACACCCGTTGCACAAGTTGCTCCCAACGTAACACTTCCACTTCCACAAATTGCCGCTGGCGTACCCGTTGGTGCATTTGGAATTGGATTGATTGTTGCTGTTACTGGCGTTCTGTTTGATTCACAACCTGCGGCATTTGTTTTACAACTTACATAATAAATAGTTGTTGCTGAAATACTTGGCGTTGTGAAACTTGCTCCCGTTGCGATTGATGCTCCACCTGTTGAGGCTGCATACCACATAGCGGTTGCTCCCGTTGAACAAGTTGCTCCTAAGGTAACCGTTCCTGTTCCACAAATTGCGGCTGGAGTTACGGTTGGTGCTGTTGGGAAAGCCTCAACTGATTTCTTAACCGTATTTGATTCTCCTCCAATATAATCCAAACAACCCGCACGTCTTGAACAACGGATGTAGCAAGTTGCTACTGTAATTGCTCCTGGCTGATAATCAGGCGTGTTTGTATTTGGAATTGCTGTATATAAAGTCTGTCCTACAATATTCAATGGACAAGTTCCAGTTGCTGTTAATGAAGTTGTTTGTAACCAAACGTATTCAATAGCAAGACTTGGATCTCCACCCGTTGGTGATGTTACGCTCGTGATTTTTGATGGCGTTCCTCCCACACAAATGATTTCATCTGCCTTAATTGAACCACCATCTGTAATCTTCACAATAACGATTGCTTTAACCTCAGTTTTAGCTGATTCGCAACCTTCTGTTGATTTACATGATACATAATAAGTAGTCGTTGCCGATAAACTTGGGGTCGTAAATGATGCTCCCGTTGCAAGAGCAATTCCGCCCGTTGCTGATGAATACCATTGTGCTACACCTGTCGTACAAGTTGCTCCCAAAGTAACCGATCCAGTTCCACAAGTTGTCACTGGTGTCACAGTTGGGGAATTTGGAACGGTATTAACCGTTGCCGTTACTGGCATTCTACTCGATTCACAAGTGGCATCCGTTTTACAACTTACATAATAAGTAGTTGTTACTGAAATAACTGGCGTTGTGAAACTTGCACCTGTGGCAATTGATGCTCCACCCGTTGCAGCTGCGTACCACTGAGCTGTTCCTGTTGTACAAGTTGCTCCTAACGTAACTGTTCCCGTTCCGCAAATTGCCGTTGGCTTAACCGTTGGCGTTGCTGGAATTGGATTAACCGTTGCTGTTACTGGCGTTCTTGCTGATTCACAAGTAGCATCCGTTTTACACGATACATAATAAGTAGTTGTTGCTGAAATACTTGGCGTTGTGAAACTTGCACCTGTTGCGATACTTGCTCCACCAGTTGCAGCTGAATACCACTGAGCCGTTCCTGTTGAACAAGTTGCTCCTAATGTAACCGTTCCCGTTCCACAAATTGCCGCTGGCGTTACCGTTGGAGGATTTGGAATTGGATTAACCGTTATACCCGTCGTGGCAGTTACTGAACATTTACTACCATTAACCGCAGTGAATGTAACCGTTACTGTATAGGTAGTTGAAGTAGTAACATTCGTATTTGTTGCCGTTGCTTGCGTGCTTGTAAATCCGTTTGAACCTACCCACGCATACGTAGGTGAACAATTAGCTGATTTAGAATTTACATCAAGCGTAGCCGTTAAATCAACTTTCTCACCCGAACAAATTGCTTTTGGATTTGCCGTAGCCGTTACCGAAGCAATTGTTGTTGAAGTTCCTAAATTGATGTTAATATCTCCATCTTTCGTAGCCGTTGTCCAGTTATTAGTACCACCATTAGTAATATTAATTTTGAACCAAGAACTTGCTCCAAACTTCGCAATGTCATTCAAACTACCACCCGTACCTACTTGGAACGCACCCATATTTTGCGTGTATGTACCTGTCAAACCTGCATAAATACCTGCACCCGAGAATGTTCCGTTTGATACTGGATAATAGTACCAATCAGCAACACTTGGATTATAGTTTGTACAATGCGTATTTGAAACTGGACTACCAACTGGTGGCGTTCCTGTGCGTCCTGAATAATTAACCGTTGCCGTGATACAGTCTCCTGCACCGCCACCCGTCACACAAGCCGTGTAATTTAAGACAGCCGTTCCATCACAGAATTCAGTTAATTCACCTGATTTTACTGAGAATAATTGGTTTGGTGAAGCAACATTTCCTTTTAAATCCGAGAAATACATTCCGTAAGATTTCGTAGCATCTCCACAGAATGAGCTATTTTCAACTGGTGTTTTACGTGATAAACAAATTGGATCTTTGCCTTGACAAGTTGCCAACAATGTTTTCTTCACAATATTTGATTCTCCACCAATATAATCCGTACAACCTGCACGTCTCGAGCAACGAATATAACAAGTCGTTTGCGTAATTACACCTGGTTGATAATCCGTTGAAGTTGCTCCTGAAATAGGCGAATAAAGCGTCTGACCAACAATATTTTGTGGACAAACCCCATTCGTTAATGAAGTAGATTGCAACCAAAGATATTCAATCGCTAAATTGGCATCTCCACCACTGGCTGGCGTTGCACTTGTAATTTGCGAAGGGGTTTTTCCTGGGCAAATATTTTCGTCAAATTGAATTTTTCCTCCGTCCGTAATTTTACCAATTACGGTTGCTTTTACTTCAACCCTTGCAGACTCACACCCTGCATTTGATTTACAACTTACATAATAAGTAGTAGTTGTTGAAATGCTTGGCGTTGTGAAACTTGCACCCGTGGCAATACTTGCTCCACCCGTTGCCGCCGTAAACCATTGTGCTACACCTGATGAACAAGTTGCTCCCAAAGTTGCCGTTCCAGTTCCGCAAATTGTTGCTGGTGTAACCGTTGGAGCAGAAGCATTTGAGTTGATTGTTGCAACCGCTTCTGTTCTTGGAGAAGATTCACATCCTTGTGGCGTTTTACAGCTTACATAATAAGTAGTATTTGCCGAGATACTTGGCGTTGTGAAACTTGCTCCCGTTGCTAATGCCGCTCCTCCCGTTGAGGCAACGTACCATTGTGGAACACCCGTTGTACAGGTTGCTCCCAAAGTCACCGTTCCAGTTCCACAAATTGCGGCTGGCGTTGTGGTTGGTGCAGCAGGTGCTGGGTCAATCGTAACAACAATTTCATTTGATTCTCCCACATAATCTGTACAACCTGCACGACGTGAACATCGTACAAAAGCAGTTGTTTTTGTTATACTAAGAAGATCAAGACCTGCACTATTAGAACCTGCAATTGGAAACCATTGGCTTGCACTGGCAGGGTCAGAAGGGTCATAAGTCGTTGTCGTAGTGCTTTTTAACCAAACATATTCTAAGACTCCACTTCCACCCGATGGTGAAACTGCATCTGTGAATGGTGCTGGGTCAAAGGCTCCACAACTTCTTTGGTTGGCAGCGATTTGCCCTCCGTTCGTAACATTATCACAGCAAACTGCATTTAGTGCTACGCCCGTTGTGGCAGTTACTGAACATTTACTCCCATTGATTGCGGTGAAAGTTACCGTAACTGTGTAAGTAGTTGCTCCTTGAACATTATTATTTGTTACGGTTGCTTGATTGCTCGTAAATCCGTTTGAACCAACCCATGAATAAGTTGGTGAACAATTAGCAGATTTCGAAGCCGCATCAATCGCCGCAGTTAATACAACATTTTCTCCTTTACAGATTGACGCTGGATTAGCCGTAGCCGTTACCGAAGCAATATGCGTTGAAGTTCCTAAATTGATGTTAATATCTCCATCTTTTGAAACCGTACTCCAATTATTAGTACCACCATTAGTAATACCAATTTTGAACCAAGAACTTGCTCCAAATTTTGAAATATCATTCAAACTTCCGCCCGTACCTAATTGGAACGCTCCCATGTTTTGCGTGTATGTACCCGCTAAACCTGCATAAATACCTGCACCAGAGAATGAACCACTCGAAGTTGGGTAATAATACCAATCACCTACGTTTGGTGTATAAGTAGTACAGTGCGTATTTAAAACTGGACTACTTGCAGGAGGTGTACCTGTACGACCAGAATAATTAACCGTTGCCGTAATACAGTCGTTTGCACCACCACCTACAACACAAGCAGTGTAGGTCAAAACCGCAGTACCATCACAAAACTCAGTCAACTCACCTGATTTCACAGAGAATTGTTGATTAGGTGAAGCCACATTTCCCTTTAAATCCGAAAACCACATTCCGTATGACTTCGTAGCATCTCCACAAAGACTACTGTTTTGAACGGGAAACTTCCGAGAAAGGCAAACGGGGTCTTTACCACCACAATTTGCATTAATTGTTACTGTGATAACATTTGATTCTCCCACATAATCCGTACAACCCGCTCTGCGTGAACAACGGATATAAGAGGTTGTCTTGCTTAAAGCTCCTGCATCAAAAGTAGAAGCGTTTGCTCCTACAATAGGAAACCATTCACCTTGATTGGTTGAGGTTAATACAGTAGCCGTTGTACTTTTTAACCAAACATACTCCAAAGTACCAGCACCACCCGATGGGTCAGCAACACTTGTAAAAGCCGCAGGGTCGAAACCAGAACAACCGCTTTGATTACTTCCGATTGTTCCACCAGAAGTTACGTTATTACAAAGCACAGGTGTACAACCTGGCATTTCTAAATAAAAATCTGTTCCTTCTTTACCAATGTCTAAAACTTTACCAGAAGAAGTTGGCTGTTTAGCCACACATAAATTCAACCAAGCACTTGAACCAAAAGAATCCTTAAAACGAGTTGTTCCACCCGTTCCCACTTGCCAAGGCATTGATGGATCTAAGGTTACATTGATTTGAGAACCCGCAACGCTTGTTCCAGTACCAATTAAAGTTCCAGAAGCATTTGGGTAAAAATACCAATCAGCCCCTTTTTGCCCTACGCAAAAAGATGCATTATCAACTGCCGAGAAATGTCCCGTGCCAACTGTTGTTCTTCCACTTAATAATAAATCAACTGCAAAAGCAACCGTTGCATCACTTTTCTTTGTGATAGTTCCCTTAACAGTTGCAGTATTATCACTATATTCTTTCCAAGTTAAATCCGTAACGTTATATTCATTATTACTTCCACCACCAGCACCGTTTACTAAAATATTCAACCAAGGTCCATATCCCAAACTTGTACCATCGCATTTCCTAAAGTTTTCGATTTTACAAGTCTTAGATAACGTTCCCGTTGGCGTTCCACCTACAGCCTGTGTTAATGAATAATCATCAACCTTTAATACAGTCCATTCAGTATATCCATAAACTTGGAAGTATCGGGCATTGCCTGGAACCGTAAAGTCTTTTGAATATTTTTGAAAAGTAGTACTGTTCACTTCTAATTCAAAACTTGCAGAGGGAATTTTTGTCCAATTAGCATCAAATACATTAACACCTACTGAACTCCACTTCGAAGCATCGTGAACCATTGCCCAAACCGAGAAAGAATACTTTCCAAAAGGTGAGGCATTGAGGTTTTGATAAAAATACTCATTATCCTGATAAGCATTGTTGATGTGTGCTGCATAAGTACCTGCATAGACAGGATTTGTAGCAGCAATTGTTCTAATTGGGTTTTTGTTAGATTGCCAACCAGTCAATTTTGACTCAAAACCAGGATTTAAAATAAGCTCTTGTGCGAAAGAAGATTGACTGAAAAACACAGCCATCAACACCGTAAGGGCGACCGAAGAGAGCAGACGAGCTTTTCCTCTTTGTGAAAGGAAAAGCTTCGTCATACTGTCTCGCAAGTTGTTGGGGGGTAACAACGAGCGACTCGAACTGTCAAAAAATGACAGCCAACAAGTAGAATTGGACATAATAATAATATAATTTAGATTAGGAAACACACAGTCATCCGAAGAAGCGTTAGGTAAAACACTACATCGAAACCAAGGCAAATTGAAAGGACATAATAATCCCGACAAGGAGCTTTGTCATTTTTTTTTAATAATTACAGACAAGGAAGCGATTGCTTATTGATTCAGGCGGTTAGAATCAGATAAACTTCTTTTTGAAAAAAACTATATGATATGTAAGGAATGAAGATAATACCGAAAATCGGACGCAAGAAGGGGAATAAATGAAACTATTAACCAATTACAAAAATTGTCTCAAAACTTGAAAATTGGTTAAAGCACTTAATTAATTGTTATCGGCGAAATAACAATCTGTTTCTTTTATTGACTTGTTCTACTTAGGATATTTAGGTATTAGGACGTAAAGTAAAGTAAACCTTTTGTTTTTTCAAAAGAAAAGGTTCATTATTTATTAAATGATATTTTTAAAAATAAGTAGTATTAAAATGAGACGATAACACTCTTAATTATTCAGTTAGGTTACAATACATATTTAATTCTCATTATTTTGAAGTTGCTAATTGATTAAACACATCGCTTCGTAACGCAAAAATCTGCAATTCTTTTTTAAATCTCTTTGCATATACTCAAAACATTCACTAATTTTGCGTTCCCAAATTTAAACTGGATGCCCGTTCGGAAAGAAATAAAGGACAAATCATTGAAAATTAGTGTCGTTCCAACGTCTGATGTATAAAAGAACTATTTACGAATCTTAATAAAAGTCCAACGTAGATACCATTTTATAACGCCTCTTGGCAGGGGTGCTTTCTCTGAGAAAATATTATCGGACTTTTAACCAATTATAAAGTGGATACTTTAAGTTATAAAACCATCTCATCAAATGTTGCTTCTGTTGAAAAGGCATGGGTTGTTGTGGATGCAGAAAACCAAATTGTAGGTCGTCTAAGCTCTCATATCGCAATGATTTTGCGTGGTAAGCACAAGGCTTCATACACGCCACACGTGGATTGTGGTGATAATGTTATTGTTATTAATGCTGAGAAAATTCGTTTCACTGGCAAGAAATTAAACAATAAGGTTTATATCCGTCATACGGGCTATCCAGGTGGTCAGCGTTTTGCTACACCAAGAGAAGTATTAGCTAAAAACCCGAGAGGAATTATGGAATCTGCCGTGAAAGGTATGTTACCAAAAAACCGTTTGGGAGCTAAGTTATATACTAATCTTTATGTATATGCAGGTTCGGAACATCCTCACACAGCACAACAACCAACTGAAATCAAATTCTAATTCATTTCGGTAAAGGTTAAAGGGTTAAAAGAAAACGGATAAAAAACTACAAAAGTTATTTACTGTTTATCGTTCACCGTTTACCATTTCCCGTTCACCATAATATAAAAATGGCAGAAGTAACCAATACATTAGGAAGAAGAAAAACAGCCGTTGCCCGTCTTTATATGACTCCTGGCAAAGGTGAGTATTCAATAAATGGTCGTACGTTGGAAAACTATTTTCCATCAGAAATCCTTAGAATTATCGTTAATCAACCATTTGCTTTAACAAAGACCGAAGGGACTTATGATGTTAAAGTAAACATGGGCGGTGGCGGAATTAAAGGTCAGGCGGAAGCACTTCGTTTGGCTATTTCACGTGCTTTACAAGAAATTGACATTGAGCGTCGTCCAGCTTTGAAAAAAGAAGGATTCCTTACTCGTGATCCACGTATGGTTGAACGTAAGAAACCAGGTCAGAAGAAAGCACGTAAGAAATTCCAATTCTCGAAACGATAGAAACAGTTATCAATTATCAGTTATCAGTTATCAGTTTACTGCCAATTGTTACCTTTTAGCCATAACTTTTCTACCTATATTAACCAGCAAGGCTTACAGTGACCGGTGTCTTGCTGATATTTTTCTCATATTTTCATTTAAAAAATAGTTTAGGTTCTACTTTGACATTTTCAGTTCTAAACTGATAACTGTTAATTGATAACTGATGACTGAAACAAAAATGGCACAATTAGAATACAAAGAATTATTAGATGCTGGTGTTCACTTTGGACATTTAACCCGCAAGTGGGATCCAAGAATGGCTCCGTTTATTTTCATGGAAAAGAACGGTATTCATATTCTTGATTTGAACAAAACATTAGGTTGTTTGGATGAGGCTTGTAATGCCATAAAGGGCATTGTACGTTCTGGACGCAAGATTATGTTTGTGGCAACGAAAAAACAAGCTCAAGAGATTGTTTCGGAAGAAGCTCGTCGTTTAAAAATGCCTTACGTTACTGACCGTTGGTTGGGAGGTATGCTTACTAACTTTCAAACTGTTAGAAAGTCTATCAAAAAGATGGGAACGATTGACAGACTGTTGAAAGACGAAGCAACGGTGAAAGCCTTAGCAAAACGTGAGCGTTTGATGATGTCTCGTGACAAAGAAAAAATGGAAAGAGTATTGGGTGGTATCACCGAATTGACTCGCCTTCCAGCAGCTCTTTTTGTGGTTGATGTTAAGCGTGAACACATTGCAGTGGCAGAAGCACAACGTTTGGACATTCCAGTTTTTGCGATGTGTGATACCAATTCAAATCCTGATTTAGTTGATTATCCAATTCCTGCCAATGATGATGCTTACAAATCAATTGCTTTGATTACTTTGGCAATTGGTAAGGCAATCGAAGAAGGTTTGATGGAGCGTAAGCAAGATAAAGACGATGCTCGTATGGCTGAAGAAGAAGAAGCTAAGCGTTTAGTGGACATGGAAGCAGAGAAAGAAGCGGCAAAGGCTTTGGCTAAATACGAAAAAGAAGACTAATTGACCTTCGATATTAGTTTTTCGATGCGACCGTCGCTCGGTTCGATGTTTGGAAAATTGAAAAGCTATTATTTGATTTTCAATAATCTAAAGTAATTATAAAAATAGCCCATAGTTTTCTGTGGGCTATTCCTTTAAAGAATAAATCAACTTTTTAGAATTGTATTTACGACAATTTTAAATCTAAAATCAATAAAACGATGGCTATTTCAGCAGCAGACGTTAATAAATTAAGACAAATGACTGGTTCGGGCATGATGGATTGTAAGAAAGCCCTTACCGAAGCAGGTGGTGATTTTGAAGCCGCCATTGATATTCTCCGTAAAGCTGGTCAGAAAGTGGCAGCGAAACGTGCAGATAACGAAACAAACGAAGGTTCTGTATTAATTGCCATTAGTGCAGACGGAACAAATGGTAAATTAGTTGCTTTGGCTTGCGAAACTGAGCCAGTTTCTAAGGTTGCTAATTTTACAGATTTGGCTAATGCTTTATTGGCTTCTGCGGTAGCAAATAATGTGGCTGACAAAGATGCTTTGTTG
The DNA here is from genome assembly GCA_025354645.1 of Arcicella sp. Classification (GTDB taxonomy): domain Bacteria; phylum Bacteroidota; class Bacteroidia; order Cytophagales; family Spirosomataceae; genus Arcicella. The sequence goes on from JANXML010000327.1 coordinate 25,869, forward strand.
GCTTCTACTTTGGCTGATGGACGTATTGCACAAGAGGCAATGATTGAATTAACTGGTAAAATTGGTGAGAAAATCAATATTGCTGGTTATGAAAATGTGACGGCTGAGAAAGTGGTTTCATACATTCACTCGAACAATAAAATTGGTGTTTTAGTGGCATTTACAAACACACAAGGCATTGATGTTCAAGAAGTTGGAAAAGATATTGCCATGCAAATTACGGCAATGAAACCAGTGGCTTTGGACAAAGGTGATGTCGATTCTGTGACGATTGAGCGTGAAATTGAAATTGGTCGTGACCAAGCTCGTCAGGAAGGAAAACCAGAGGCAATGTTGGATAAAATTGCAGCGGGTAGATTAGAAAAATTTTATAAGGAATCTACGTTGTTGAGCCAACAGTTTGTAAAAGACGGTTCAATCAATATCAAACAATTATTAGAGCAAACACAGAAAGGGTTAACGATTAGTTCTTTCAAAAGAATTGCTTTGGTTTAGTTTGAATTGAGTAAAATATATAAAGCGGTTTGTGAATCTTATGATTTGCAAACCGCTTTTTTGTTTTAAAAATATTCGTGGATTACCCACAATATTTCAGTAATTTGCAACCTTGAATCTTTCCACAAAACCATGAAAATCCTGCATACTGCCGACTGGCATTTGGGTAAACGCCTTCATAAACAAGACCTCATTGAAGAACATCAACTCTTTTTTGAATGGCTCATTAAAACGATAAAAGAACGTGAAATTGATGTGTTGTTGATTGCTGGTGATGTGTTTGATTTGTCTAATCCACCCACAGAAGCAAGGGCTTTGTATTACTGGTTTTTGCGGCAAATGATTGAACAAAAATGTAAAATTATT
>JANXML010000360.1 GCA_025354645.1 Arcicella sp.
GGAATTACAGGATTTCTTTTTTTGATCATGTAGTATCTTGTGAATCTGAACGGTGCGACGTTTCGCAATCCTGTTCTAAAAAATACCAAAATATTTATTAAACTGACAACTTAATACCCAATCGAAGTATCATCCGCTCGAACATCTGAACCACCTTCATACGTGCCGTCTGGCAAAACCAAAATACAATCCATTCTTCCAATCGTATTCTTCTGAACATCAATCTTATAGCCTTTTTCTCGCAATCTTTTTAAAGTTGGTTCAGTGAATCCGCCTTCTTCAAAAGTCGTTCTGTCAGGCAACCATTGATGATGAAAACGAAAGGCATCAACCGCTTGTTGCATCGTCATTCCGTGTTCGATAACGTTCAAAAATACTTGAAAAACCGAGGTAATTATCGTTGAACCGCCTGGTGTTCCTAAAACCATTTTCAATTTCCCATTTTCTTCCACAATTGTTGGGGTCATGGACGATAACATTCTTTTGTTGGGTGCAATGGCATTAGCTTCGTTTCCAATTAATCCATAAGAATTTGGCACGCCTGGTTTAATGGAAAAATCATCCATTTCATCATTCATTAAAAATCCTGCACCATCCACTACGACTTTACTTCCATACGAATTATTTAACGTTGTGGTTATTGAAACCGCAGCTCCTTCTTTATCCACAAAAGATGAATGCGTTGTTTCCATGCTTTCATAACCTGCAATTTTTCCAGCTTTTACTTTTTCACTTGAAGTTGCTTGTGAAAATTGAAAATCTTCCCAACGTTTTTTCAAGAAATCTTGGCTTAAAAGCTCTTTCTGAGGCACTTTTACAAAATCTGGGTCTCCTAACCAAGTTGAACGGTCGGCAAAAACTCGACGTTCAGCTTCAATCATAACTTGAGTGGTTGAGTCAGTATGCCAACCCCATTTTTTGAGTGGATATGGCTCAACGTACTTTAATAATTGAACCAATGCAATTCCTCCGCTTGATGGTGGTGACATTGATATTACCTTCAAATTATGGTAATTTTCAACAATTGGTTCACGCCAAGTTGCTTTATAATTGTCCAAATCTTTTTGGGTAATTATTCCTCCTCCCCTTTTCATTTCTTCCAACAATAATCTGGCAGTTTCACCTTCGTAAAACCCTTTTCTACCTTCATTTTGAATTCTGCGGAGTACTTTTGCTAAATCTTTTTGGATTAATAATTCGCCTTCTTGCCAAGTCAAAGTATCAGGTTTTACGAAATAATTTTTATTAGGATTATATTTTACGAAGTCAGCTTTTGTTCTATTTAGTCCTCTGGCTTCACGCAAAGTTAGTTTTACGCCATTTTCAGCCAAATCAATGGCAGGTTGAAGAATTTGTTGCCAAGTCAATTTTCCAAACCGTTTATGGGCTTGTTCTAATCCATCAACTGCCCCTGGTGTTCCACTGGCGGTATGTCCGTACCAACTTAATTGCCCTGGTTTTACCTCTCCTTTATCATCCAAATACATATCCCTACTGGCGTTTTCAGGTGCTTTTTCACGGTAATCGAGCGTGTAAGATTTACCATCTTTATCTCGATAAACCAAAAATCCTCCACCACCAATATTCCCTGCCGCTGGATGCACAACCGCCAAAGCAAATTGTGTGGCAACGGCAGCATCAATGGCATTTCCTCCCATTTTTAAAATATCAACTCCCACTTGTGAAGCGGCAGGATGAGTGGCGGCAATCATGCCATTTTTCCCATAAACAGAAGGTTTTTTACCCGCAAAAGGTGAGGCATTGGGGTCTTCATTGGAGAATTGATAGAAACCGAGGTTTTCGTTTATTTTTTTACTCGAATTGCTTTGAGAGACTTGTTGAGTGGTTTTACAGGAGATAATTGTAAAATACAATCCAATCGTAAGTAGGGTGGTAATTTTTGGAAAATGTAATTTCATCGGATGAAGTTTTTTATTTTGAAATTACAGAAAGGAATTCGTTTAAGCAAACTGATTATTTATAAATCACGCAAACACACATAAAAATAAGTCTTCCGTAAAAATCATGATTGAACCACTTTTTTCCTTGCAACTATGCCTATTTGCGTGAAATAATCTTTCCTAAAATCCTAAAACTCCTTGATTCTTAAAATTCAAATTCCCTTTTAAAATCAAATTTAAAGGTTTAATCTTTATGGCATCAACCTGAATAATGTGACCTGCTTTTACGGTCATCGTGTGATATTTTTGAGGAAAACAATTACAATCCCAATTTTCAGCTTTTTGCCACAATCCTGATTGAAGACTTTGAACGTTAAAAGATTGAGAGAGTTTTGGGGTTGAACCAGTCCAAAAAGCAGGTCTATTAATAGCATTTGACCACAAATTTGCCGCTGAAACTAAACCTTGATTTCCAAAATGTAAACCATCTGGACGTTCACTAATTGGATTTCCAGCATTATTATCAGTAATTCCATCAAGGTCTGGTCCTTGAAAATTAAATGGTTCTTGTGCAACTGCTACTTGTGCATTTCGGGGTTCAAATTTTAATGGAAAAGGTTGTGGATACTGACCGTGATCCAATAAATATGAATCCAAAGCAATCATCCAAGAGAGGTTTGAAATCTTGCTATCAATCCTGCTTTGAGCAACATATCCTTCCATCCACATTTGAATATTTTCCCTGGTATCATTCCGTTCATTTACGCCGTGAAGACATAAAACCGACCTTATCCCCGTGAGAGGCACGTATAATTGCAAAACATTTTTCAAGTTAATGTAGGGCATACTTATACTTGATTTAATAAATCCATGATCAAAAGAAATTCCTTTGGCAGCTTTATACCAATGTTCACTTTTTGTTCCGCCAAATGCCGCACCATAAAGCATAATTGGCACATTCAGTTTACGACTTAATGAATCTCCAACAATGCTCCAGAACCATGGACGACTACTAAATGGGGCAATTCCCGAAGAAATGGACACTTTTGAGAATTTGAGTATCGGTAAGTTTTGAGCATCCCCAGTTTGTAAATATCGACACCAAAGCGAGTCTGAACTGCTTGCGGGTTGAAAAGGAATCATGCCATTACAACTGGGTTCTTGCCCCATAGCAATACAATTAACACGGTCATCTATGGCATCTGGTCCTGTTTGTCCATAAGCACCACCTTGTGCATTTGAATGACCGATAAATACAAAAACTTCCCCAATCCCTACCCGTTGAACGATTAAAGTATCAATAACCGTTAGATTATTTTTGATGGCTCGCATTTGCAAATTATACCACCCTCCTTTCACGGATATTGCTCCTGAAAAGAAACCAATTGGGTTTAATTGAACAACTTGCCAAGGTGTTGCAACGATTGTATCCAGACGAAGCTGCTCGGTGCGTGGAACTAATCTTGCTTCAATTTTATCGACTGAATTTTTGATTTTACCTGCAATATTCAAACTTGCTTGGTTGGCGTTATTTCGCTGAATTACTGCTCGAGCAACTGGAAATGAAAGTGTAATTTGTCCGAGTGACAAAAAGGAGAAAATAGACAATAAAAGTACTCCCAAAAGAGTTTTTTGAGAACCACAAAACCTAAAAAAATGAAGTCTTTTTATTTCAAACGGAAAAAAAAGGCAACAAGAATTCTTGGCTTGAAATTCAAGCTTAATCGTTTTCATGCAAGAAGCTATTAATGATTATAAGTCAGAACCAACACACAACTATAAACAAAACAGAAGAATTGAACCTTTTTAAAATAAATGAACACTAAATATTAGTCAATACAATTTCAAGTCAAGACACAAGCAAGACAAGCCGATTCATATAAAATCAGTCAAAAGAATCAAATAATATTAGTGAAATTTGTTTTTAAAAAGATAAAAGAAGCATTAAAAAAAAAGATATATGCTATAAAATGGTTAGTGATATTATCCTGCCTTTCCGACTATGATAAATAAAATAGAGCATTCAATTTCGATAAACTACTACTTAACTCAATTGTTATTTCATTTTGATTACAATGAAATGCGGTACTGAATAATCAAGATTAAACATTTAATTTAATTACACAAAACTAACCAAACAACCAATTCGACTGACGAACTGGTAAGTATTAATTATATTCGTAGAAATTATCATAACATAACCGTGAAAAATATTTTTAACGCATTTAATACTATTTTTTTTTCGCTAATAACACTTCAATTGGTGGGACAAATTGGTGGAAATAATAGTTTTACCTTCCTGAATATCCCTTCAAATCCCGTAACATCAGCTTTGGGCGGAATGAATATTTCAAAAACTCAAAAAGATCCAAATACTTTTATACAAAATCCAGCACTTTTAGATTCTTCAATGAATAACTTATTAGCGGTAAATTATTCCCCTTTTTTTTCAGGTATTAAATATTCTTGTGTTACTTATGTTAAACAAATAAAAAAACAAACATTTGGTTTAGGTGTTCAACATATTGGTTATGGAGATTTTCAACAAACAGACGCTTCTGGGAACGTTCTTGGAAAATTTTCTGCAAATGATATTGCCCTTACCTTTTCACACGCTCGAAGACAGGGAAATATTTCCTTCGGTGGAAATATAAAATTTGTCAATTCAGTAATTGAAACTTATTCAGCCTCAGCCCTGCTATTTGATTTTGGCGGTGTTTTCAAGCATCCAAAACAAGATTTTAGCTATGCAATTGCTGTCAAAAATATTGGAATAAGATTTAAAAGTTTTACGATTTTTGATAACCCAGATTTACCACTTGATGTACAAACGGGCATCTCTTTTAAACCAAAGTATATGCCCGTTCGTTTTTCAGTAACAGTTCATCATTTATATAAATATGACATCACTTATCTTGACAAAAACATCGTCAAGAAGGATTTGAGCGGTAATATTATCCAAAATGAAATTAGTACGGTTGATAATTTAGGTCGGCATTTTGTATTGGGAACTGAATTATTATTAAGTAAAAATTTCAATATTCTCTTTGGTTACAATCATCTAAGAAATCGTGAATTAAGTCAACAAAATATAGGAGGATTCTCTGGATTTTCGGTTGGCTTCTTATTCAAAACAAAATTTATTGACCTCTCCTATTCTTATGCAGGTTATAATACGGCAGGAAATTTGAATAGTTTTGGCTTAGTTTGTGATTTAGGAAAAATTATCAAGTAAATTTGTCCTTTTAGTATTAAATTATCCACATGACCATCAACTTAGATTCACTTACTCCAAAACAAATTGTCGCTGAGCTCGACAAATATATTATAGGGCAGAATGATGCCAAAAAGAACGTAGCTATTGCCCTTCGGAACCGTTGGAGACGAATGAATGCACCCGAAGAAATGCAACGTGAAATTACACCAAACAACATCTTAATGATTGGTTCTACGGGTGTTGGGAAAACGGAAATTGCTCGTAGATTAGCAAAATTAGCCGATGCACCCTTCACAAAAGTAGAAGCCTCAAAATTCACTGAGGTTGGATATGTGGGGCGTGATGTTGAATCAATGGTTCGTGATTTGGTGGAATCTTCGGTTCATTTGGTGCAAACCAGTCGTAAAGAGGCAGTTAAGGATAAGGCATTGGAAATCGTTGAAGAGATAATATTGGAAGCCCTTGTGCCTGCAATGGGCAAAACTGGCAAGAAAAAGAAAGTTAAAGAAGTAGGTTTCGAGAATAATGTTCCAGAATCAGATGAAGAATTAAATCAAAAAACCCGTGATTTATTTCGTGAAAAATTACGCAGAGGAGAGTTAGAAAATAAGAGAATCGAAATTGATGTTCGCACCTCAAACGGACCAAATATTGGTGTAATGGGAGGACCGATTGATGAAATGTCGATGATGAATATTCAAGAAATGATTGGGGGAATGTTACCAAAGCGAGAAAAAAAACGTAAAATGTTTATTTCGGATGCTCGTAAAATTCTTTTGGAAGAAGAATCTGCCAAATTGATTGATATGGATGAAGTAAAAGAAGAGGCAATCAGAAAAGCAGAGAATTTAGGCATTATTTTTATTGATGAAATTGATAAAATTGCTAATTCGAGAGGTTCAAATGGTGGCGGTGCAGATGTGAGTCGTGAAGGTGTACAAAGAGATTTATTACCAATCGTTGAAGGTTCAAGCGTTAATACAAAATATGGTGTCATTAACACAGACCACGTATTGTTCATTGCGGCGGGAGCTTTTCACGTTTCAAAACCAAGTGATTTAATTCCTGAATTACAAGGACGTTTTCCAATTAGAGTTGAGTTGCAAAGTTTGAAAGAAGAAGATTTTTACAGAATCTTGAAGGAGCCAAAAAGTGCGTTGACTCGTCAATACGAGGCATTATTGTCCTCAGAAGGTGTTAAATTAAGTTTTGAAGATGAAGCCTTAGCAGAGATTGCAAGAATTGCTTTTGCAGTAAACTCGGAAGTAGAAAACATTGGAGCAAGACGTTTGCAAACGGTAATGTCGCATTTATTGAATGACATTATGTATGACATTCCTGACTTGATAAAGCCTGATACAAAAGTTGTTATCAATAAAGAATTAGTCATTGAAAGGCTTGGAAGTATGGTTAAGAACCGTGATTTAAGTCAATATATTTTATAGATTTTTTGTATTAAAAAGGCTACCGTTTTGAACTTAATGGTAGCCTTTTTTTATGGTTAAATGAAAATTTTACGACATTATTTTCATCTTTTCAGCATCCCAAAGTATAGGTTTACTTAATTCAACACTCAGATTACAAGCCAAAGCTGGTGCAGCCGCCCTTAACCCAAAAGTGGCATCTTCATGAACTTTCTTGCCAAAGCGAACCGATTCAAAGAAATTAATAAAATGATCTAAACGAGAATCATAACCCTCAGGGTCTTTGAAAATAATCTCTTTTCCATAATTCCATTTTTTTTCATCTTCTGAATATATAGCATTATAGGCTTTTCTTGCCTCATCCTGTTGTGCCTGTGAAAAGGTATTTACAGAATCATAACCACCAAATTCAGGAGCTTTTGGGCGTTTGAAATTTTTAACTTTCACGCTACTGTAACCCAATTCAATCATCCCTTCTGTGCCAACAATTTTTGCAGGAGAGCCACTTGTTCCACCATCAGCCAAATTTACACGATTAAAAAATTGAAAAGCTGGATGTTCTTTTCGCTCTGGATATTGCATTAATGACGTAACTAAGTCATAGGCATCACGCCCATCTTTCCAATAATTCAATTCACCCAAAGCATAAATTTTATTGGGTCCAATTGAGCCTGTAATGGTATGAATATTTGTTAATAAATGCACAATCAAATCCCCTGCAACTCCCGTTCCATAGTCTTTGTAATTCCTCCAGCGAAAAAATCTTTTTGCATCAAAAGGTGTTTTTGGGGCATCTCCTAAGTAAGTATCCCAATCAACGGTTTGTGTGTTTGCATCGGTTGGAATGGTATATTGCCACGCACCATTGGCAGAACTACGGTCGTTGGTTGCTTCCACGTAGGTTAATTCGCCAATAATTCCAGACTCATAAATCTTTTTAGCTTCCAAAGTAGAAACGGAACTTGCCACTTGCGAACCCACTTGAAAAACCTTTCCAGTTTTCTTTTGCGTATCAATCACAGCTTGCCCTTCCTCGATGTGATGAACCATTGGTTTTTCGCAATACACGTGTTTTCCAGCATTCATAGCATCAATCGAAATTCGGTCATGCCAATGATCCGAAGTGCAAATCAATACGGCATCAATATCTTTTCGAGCTAAGATTTCACGATAATCACGGGTTATAAAAATGTCCTTTCCCCACTTTTCTTTGGCTCTTTCCAAACGACCTTTATATAAATCGCAAACGGCAACTAACTCAATACCAGGCACTTTCAGAGCAGTATCGGCATCGTAATGACCAATAATTCCTGAACCAATCAAACCAATCCTGATTTTATCATTGGCTGATACTTTGGCTTCCGACTTTAAAGTAATTGTTTTTCCATAAGCATCTGAGAGGGCTACACCACCAAAAAGTAAAGCTGAACTTCCGCTGAGTTTTTTGATAAAATTACGTCTATTATTTTTCATGAATTTATAATTTATTTGTTGATGAAATTTACTATTTTTTATTGGAATATTTGTAATTATTTGTTGGGAATTGTTTAATCTCACGACAGAGATTTCTCTTATTTTTTGAATTTTAAGATTTTTTAGAGATATTGCATTAGCATATCTTAATATAAATTTCTAAGAATATCTATATTTTGATAGTACGATTTTTTTATCTAACCAACACTAACAAAATCCTAATATTTAGTATGTTCCACAATCACCAAGTTACTCAAAGAAAATCATACACTAAACTGTGTTCAGCCAGTGTATCAAATGACAATCCTTTCAGGGTTTCTCAAACGCTAAAAAAAGCATTGTTTCTTTCACTAATTTTCATGTTAAGTTCGTTTGAAGGGTTTGCTCAAGCAAGCCCATTCATCACTCGTTGGAATTTAGCTACCGCTGGTTCTGGAAGTACCCAGTTAAGTTTTAGGGTAGCTACTTTTGGAATAGTTAATTATACTTGGCAACAAGTTGGTGGATTGGCTTCTGGTTCAGGTACATTTATAGGAACAACTGCCACTATTACAGGTTTGCCTGTATATGGCATAATTGATTTGAGTATTGCTCCTACTAATTTTCAAAGAATCAATATCGGTAATGGAATTGATAAAAGTAGATTAATTGATGTAAAACAATGGGGGAGTGTCAATTGGGCAAGTATGGCATCTGCTTTTTATGGTTGTAATAACTTGAATATTAAAGCTACCGATATACCAAATTTGACTGGGGTTACGGATATGAGCTCCATGTTTTTAGGTTGTACCTCATTGAATGGTCCCGCTAACATTAATTCATGGAATACCTCAACCGTAGCAAATATGTCAGGTTTGTTTTGGAACGCATATTCTTTCAACCAAAATATTAATTCTTGGAACACTGCCTCAGTAACAAATATGTCTTATATGTTCTATTATGCAAAAGACTTCAATCAAAATATTGCCTCTTGGAATACTTCAGCCGTTACAAATATGTCTAATATGTTTTATTATGCACAAGCTTTTAATCAAAACATCAATTCTTGGACTACGAGTGCAGTCACAAATATGTCCTTTATTTTTTATCATGCACAAGCTTTTAATCAAAACATCAACTCTTGGAATACGAGTGCAGTAACTAATATGTCTTATATGTTTTATTATGCACAAGCTTTTAATCAAAACATCAATTCTTGGAATACGAGTGCTGTAACAAATATGTACTTTATGTTCTCCTATGCACAAGCTTTTAATCAAGATATTAGCTCCTGGAATACAAGCAAAGTTACAACCATGATAGATATGTTTTCCAATGCAAGTTCCTTCAATCAAAATATTGGTAACTGGAATACGAGTACCGTAACTAATATGTCTGGTATGTTTAATAGAGCAAGTTCATTTAACCAAAATATTAGTAATTGGAATACGAGTACTGTAACGGATATGTCTAATATGTTTTCCAATGCGAGTGCCTTTAATCAAAATATTAGTAGTTGGATTACGAATGCTGTAACAAATTTGTATGGTATGTTTTTTTATGCAAGCTCATTTAATCAAGATATTAGCTCTTGGAATACTTCTGCTGTTATATTCATGACAAATATGTTTGCCTATGCAAGCTCTTTCAATCAAAACATAGGTTCTTGGAATACAGCTAATGTAACAGATATGAGTAGTATGTTTTTAGGAGCAAGTTCTTTCAATCAAAACATAGGTCCTTGGAACACAAATAACGTAACAAATATGAGTGGTATGTTCTGGGAAGCGAGTAATTTTAACCAAAACATTGCCTCATGGAATACTACTGCCGTAACTGATATGTACGGCATGTTTTATAGAGCAAGTAGGTTTAATCAAAATATAGGTTTTTGGAATATAACATCTGTAACCAATATTTCTTATATGTATTCTGGGGCAAGTATGTTCAACCAAAATATAGGTTCTTGGAACATTTCTAACGCAACTAATATGATTGGTATTTTTTATAATTCAGGTATCAATATAAGCAACTATGACGCTATATTGAACGCTTGGAATATGGCAGGGCATATTAATAAAGACTTGGGAAATACATTTCCTTTGAAATATTGCAATGCTACAGTAGCAAGAATTACACTTACTACGCCAATATCCAGTGGCGGTAAGGGTTGGACTATTTCAGGCGATGTTGTTTGTAGTCCTGAAATCAATCTTAAAGGTAATGGGGTAAGTATTGTGAGTGGTGATGTTACGCCAAGTGTTACTGACAATACTAATTTTGGATTAGCAAATGTATCTTCAAGTACAGTAATAAGAACCTTTACGGTTGAAAATTTAGGTTCTTCAACCCTATCACTTTCAGGTAGTCCTGCGGTAAGCATTACTGGGGCTAATGCTTTCGACTTTAAAGTAAGTACAGTTCCTGCTACATCAATATCGGCTTCGGGAAGTACTACTTTTCAAATCATCTTTGCCCCTTCAGCTTTTGGTATAAAAAATGCCACTGTAAGTATTACTAATAATGATACTGACGAAAACCCTTACACTTTTGCTATTAGTGGCGAGGCTGGACCAATCGTAAGTATTATCAATGGTGGAAATTGGGAAAGTGCATTGACTTGGAATTTTAACCGAGTTCCATCAACAACTGATGACGTGATAATTAACACAGGGCATACCGTCAATATTACCACAAGCAATGCTAATGCTCATAAGGTTGAATACAAGGCAAATGCTATCATCAACTTTATCAATAATGTATCAAAACTCAATCTTGGTTCTTTGTAAAATTCTTTGGTTTCTTAGCTTTTCAAATTCGCAATTTAAAAGAGCCACCAAGCAAAAGTATTTGTAATTATAAAACCTTCTTTATATTGTTTAGTAATAATTTTAGTCCCAAAGATATTTCTTCCAATTTGCCATTTTAAGCGTTTAACGGTAACTTGCAAATAAATTTTGAAATTAATTTTCATGAACGGAAACTTTAAAGATGGACTAAACTTCGCCTCTAAACTCACTCCAAAACGTATTTGGAATGGTTTGAAGGTGGTTTCTGGTTTTTATAATTCAAAAATTACCAACAAACCCACTCAATGGGGAATGCCATTCAGTATATCTTTTGAACCCACCACTTCCTGCAATCTTCGTTGCCCCGAATGTCCAAGTGGTTTGCGTTCATTTACTCGCCCAACGGGTATGTTGGAAGGAGATTTATTCAAAAGAACGATTGATGAATTGTCGGCTACTTTATTGTATTTAATCTTCTACTTTCAAGGAGAACCGTATTTACATCCTCAGTTTTTAGACTTAGTGGGCTACGCAACACAAAAAGGCATTTATACTGCAACTTCTACTAACGCTCATTATTTAACGGATGAAAATGCAAAAAAAACGGTTGAATCTGGTTTAGACAGATTAATTATTTCGATTGACGGCACAACCCAAGAAACCTACGAACAATATAGAATCGGAGGAAAATTAGAAAAAGTAATAGAAGGCACTCGCAATATTGTGAAATGGAAAAAGGAATTAAAATCTGCTAAGCCTCATCTTGTTTTTCAATTTTTAGTCGTAAAACCGAACCAACATCAAATTGCTGAAGTGCATGAAATGGCAAAAGAATTAGGCGTTGATGAAGTTGGATTAAAAACTGCTCAAATTTATGACTATGAGCAAGGTTCAGACTTAATTCCTACAATTGACGAATATTCCCGTTATATAAAACAACGAGACGGAAGTTATAAAATCAAAAATAAATTAGTGAATCATTGTTGGAAAATGTGGCATTCTTGTGTTATAACGTGGGATGGTTTGGTTGTCCCTTGTTGTTTTGATAAAGATGCTCATTACCGTTTGGGTGACATGAAAATCCAGACTTTCAAGGACTTATGGTTTGGTGAAAGCTATCACAAATTCAGAAAAACGCTCCTACGTTCACGTACTGAAATTGAAATGTGCAAAAACTGCACCGAAGGAACGCAGGTTTGGGCTTAACTTTATGGCAAACAATTCATCTGCTTTTCAACACATATATATGCTAATAGACATCTTGAAAACCCGCTTATTTCACCCAATCGTACCTTTCAATTTTCAGAAAGACAGAGTTCTTTACATTGACTTAACAGAAAACAATACTGACCTTCATTCATTAGATTTATTGAATGTTGAGGTGATGGATGAATACATTTCTCGAAAAATTGAGGAAGATAATGCAGTCTGTGCGGTTGGAGGTTATTTGGAAAATCGTTATATTTATCGAACTACCCAACATTTTCAACAATCTACTGAACCTCGTTCCATTCATTTGGGCGTTGATGTTTGGGCAAAAGCAGGAACGCCAGTGTATGCTCCTATGGTGGGAAAAGTTCATAGTTTTGCCAATAATGATACTATTGGCGATTATGGTCCAACGATTATTTTGGAACATATTTTAGAAGGAAATACTTTTTACACGCTTTATGGACATCTAAATTTGGAGTGTCTTGAAGGTTTATACGAAGGTAAAAAGATTGAAGAAGGCGATAAAATTGCCGAATTTGGTTGTTATCCTATAAATGGTAATTGGGCACCTCACCTTCACTTTCAAGTAATAACAGATATGTTTGGAAAGAAAGGTGATTTTTTGGGCGTATGTGAACCTACAAGAACTAATGATTATGCAAAAATATGTTTAGACGCTAATTTGGTTTTAATGTAGGATAGGTTTCCAGCCCGTCTTAAAAAATAAATTCTAATTAACCTTTTTTACAGGTTGAAAACCTCCCCTACAAAAATGCAGATAGGATTTTTAACAATTGATTGGATTGATATTTTAGATATACTACTTGTAGCTTTCTTGCTTTATCAGGTCTATAAACTTATCCAGGGAAGTATAGCCAATAAGGTTTTTTTTGGCTACATCCTCGTTTACGTAGTCTATTTAGTTGCCAAGGCTTTGGGAATGGAATTGTTATCTGCCATTTTAGGGCAGTTTATGAATGTGGGCGTGCTGGCATTATTAATTATTTTCCAACAAGAAATCAGGCGTTTTTTGATGATGTTAGGTCGTTCGACATCCATTCGAGAGAATACTTTTTTGAGGAAATTTTATACCCCAAAAACAACAAAAGAAAATATCACTTCGCTTCAATCAATTGTTGAAGCTACTAAAAACATGGCAACTACTCACACTGGAGCCTTAATTGTGATTGAAAGAGAAGACGATTTAAAAAAATACATCGAATCGGGCGATGTGATTGATTCAGAGGTTTCAAAACGATTATTATTGAGTATTTTCCAAAAAAATAGTCCACTTCACGACGGAGCAGTTATTATTCGAGAAGGGCGTTTAGCTGCTGCAAGATGTATGCTTCCTGTTTCAGAAAGTGGTACAATTTCACCAGCTCTGGGTTTCAGACATCGAGCTGCTTTTGGCATGAGCGAACAAACAGATGCTGCAATCATCGTGGTTTCAGAAGAAAAAGGAGAAATATCATTCATCAATCACGGAGGTATTTTCAGAAATATGTCAGTGAATGATTTAGAAGGAAAATTAACGGATTATTTGTTGAAGATTTAGCAAAAGAATTACGGATTAAAACTTAAAACTCGCCAATCGTATTAACAAAAAGTGCAATTTGGCGAGTAGTAAACAAAATTTAATGAAATTATACGATTTTGCATTGACAACATATTCAATAAAATTTTACAGCTTCACTCTTCTTCAAAATCCCGACGACCAAACAAAGCTCTAAAAGTTTCTGACATCGCAATCAAATCATGTACTTTATTCTTGGCTAATTTCATCACTCTTACTTCCTGACAGGCTTGAATACGCTTATCAAAGTTGTTCCATAGGGCAATCATATCGTTCATGTTTTCTGAGAAACATTCAACAATATACCTTTCAAAACGAGTTTTTTCTCCTTCTGCCAAAAATAAAACAATGTGAAAATTTTGCTCCACAAAAAACCACGTTAATTGACTTCGTGAAAAGTCTTTAATCATTGCGTTGTTATCCACCAAAAAGTCAATAATCTCAACTTCATCATGAACATAGGAAATGCTTTGAATATTTGACATAATAATTGTGATTTTTCGTAGATATTTGATTTAATAAAAAAATTTAGAAATGGTATCTTACTACTAAATATAGCATATCTAAATCACTTTCAAAAATACAAATGATAAGTTCTTGAAATATTACCATAAAACGTAAAACAATTCTGTTAAAAAACTTGATTAAATACAAAGTCTCTTACATTTTGTATATAATGAAATAATCTTTTAACTTTGTGAATATTTCAAGTTAAATACAGGATTAAATCCCAAAATATATAACAATACTAAGATTTCAAATCCTTCTATTTGAGACTTTTATTCATATAATCGTCTAATTTTTATAAAATTATAATCATAAAAAAATAATATAAAGTGGATATTTTCGATAAAGTTGGTAAAGGTCTTGGACCCATTGGAGTCCATGCTCATTATTCTCATCATTATTTTACCTTTCCCATGCTTACTGGAGAAATTGGTCCAAGAATGACCTTCATGGGTAAAGAGATGCTAAACTGGTCGTTGAACAACTATTTGGGATTAGCAAACCACCCAGAAGTTCGTGAGGCTGATGCTCAAGCAACCGCTCAATACGGATTGGCAGCACCCATGGGAGCAAGAATGATGTCGGGTAATTCCCAATTACATGAAGATTTTGAGGCTCAATTAGCTGAATTTGTAGGGAAAGAAGATACATTCCTTTTAAATTTCGGTTATCAAGGCGTTATGTCCGTCATTGAGTGCATGTGTGATAGAAACGACATTATTGTTTATGATGCAGAGGCACACGCTTGTTTGATTGATGGCATTCGTTTGCACAAAGCAAAAATGGGCGACTATTATAAATATAATCACAACGATATGAACTCGTTGCGTAAAAACTTAGAACGTGCCACTAAAAAAGTTGCAGAAACGGGTGGAGGTATTTTAGTAATTACCGAAGGCGTTTTTGGAATGTCTGGAAAAGTTGGATCTTTAGACGAAATTGTGAAAATGAAAGAAGATTTCAATTTCAGAATTTTAGTAGATGATGCTCACGGATTTGGAACAATGGGTGCAACAGGTGCAGGAGTACCAGAAATGATGAATTGCATGGATGGCATTGATTTATATTTTTCAACTTTTGCAAAATCAATGGCTTCAATTGGAGGATTTGTGGCAGCAGATAAAGACATTGTCATGTTCTTGAAATACAATATGCGTTCTCAGATTTATGCAAAGGCTTTACCGATGCCCTTTGTGATTGGAGGTATGAAACGTTTGGAGTTAATTAAAAAGCATCCAGAGTTTCGTGAGAAATTATGGGAAAATGTTCGTGCATTACAAAAAGGATTAAAAGAGCGAGGTTTTGATATTGGAGAAACGACTTCACCCGTTACCCCAGTATTTTTACATGGCGATTATGAACTAACTCACGTAGTAGGTTTGGTTCAAGATTTACGGGAAAATATGGGCGTATTTTGCTCGATTGTCACCTACCCTGTTGTACCAAAAGGACAGATTATGTTGAGAATTATTCCGACTGCTTCACACACGCTTGAAGACGTTGAATATACCATGAATTGTTTCAAAATAGTACAGGATAAATTAACAGATGGAGTTTATCGTCAAATAGCTGAAAAATTCATTGAGGAACAAACTAAACAGCTTGATTTTGCTTGATATTGCTCATTTTTCATAAATTTTTTACAATTTTTGTTGATTTTTTATTATTTGGATTTGGAAGATGTAATAATTTAGCTATATTTCGAGGAGAAAAATATGCTACGGCTTATTTTAAGGCTTTTTTCAACTATTTATTCAACCTAAATCCAGTTTCGATTATGAACAGATTTGCAGAAGTGAAAGATTTAATTATGTCATTAGAAGGAGATTTTGACAAGTTTTATGACAAAAAAAATCAAGCAGCCGGTACTCGAGTAAGAGGTGGTATGCAACAATTAAAAACTTTAGCACAGGATATTCGTACCCAAGTTCAGGATATGAAAAACAGTGAGGAGAAATAGTATTTTCGATTCACTTTCCATGAAAAAGGCTCAGATTAATTCTGAGCCTTTTTTGTTATTAATGGATAATTACAATCTAAAATTCTTCCTTATTCATAATTACTGCCATACCTTCAGTAGTTTTCTTTCCCGATGAAACGTCAAAAATTTCGGTTGATATTTCCGCAGTATGTTTATCATGGTTAATCAACATAACTGTGAAAACGGCTTCATATTCAGTATCAACAAACATAGGGCGTTTGTATTCAGAAACTTGTTTCATATACACACTTCCAAACCCAGGAAATTCAGTTCCCATTATTTTTGAAAATACACTCGAAGCTAAAGCTCCGTGAATGATTGGACGTTTGAAGGAAGTTGTGATGGCAAAATCAGCATCGAGGTGTAAAGGATTATTATCCCCAGAAACATTTGCAAAAAGGATTACATCTTTCTGAGTAAAAGAAAATTTATGTCGGTAAACTGTATTTATTGGAATCATTATTTAAATCTATTTATGAACACTTGCATTCAAAATTATCAAAAAATTTATCAAAATTTGAATTTGTCTTAACAAAATCAAATTTTGATAATTTTCAATAATGATTTTAATTCATCAATTGTTATCTTTGTGGTATAATTAAGTATTTTCAAAATAAAAACATAATATCATGAGTGGAACCTTATTAGCATGGATTTTTTATATTTTATTATTTTCAGCGGCAGGATTCGTTGGTATGAAATTACAAAATATTTATAACGAAAGAGGCAAGTAATTTTTAAAATAGAATTAGTAAAAAAGGATTTACAAAATGGTTATACATTTTATAAATCCTTTTTTTATTCTTTCCGAATAAACTTATCTAATAAATTTTGTCCTTCTTCCCAATTACCTAAATTGGTTGTTGCATTGATATGTCCTTTATCGCCTACATTAACAAACTCACTTCCCCAATTCTGTGCAAATTCTTTTGCCCTTTTTATGCTGGCGTATAGGTCGGTTGTACTGGCAATAACGATACTTTTGAAAGGTAATTTTAAGGTAGGAATCGGACTAAAACCTTCAATAAAACTCAATCTTCTTGAATTTTCAACATCAGGTGGGGATACTAAAAAAGTCCCTTTCACCATTTCTGACCTATATTTTATTGCCCAATGAACCACCGTCATACAACCTAAACTATGTGCAATTAAATAAGTAGGTGTGGTTAGTTTTCTTACTTCTTCGTCCAACTTTTCAATCCATTGACAACAAACAGGTAAATCCCAATTATTTTGCTCGACACGGTGAAAGTTTTCAGGAAATTCTTTTTCCCATAAACTTTGTCAGTGGCTTGAACCTGAGCTACCTAAACCTGGAATTGTCAGAAAATTATAGTTTTCCATAAAATAAAAAATTAAATCCCATCAACCGTTAAAGCCAAATAATACATTCCTCCAATCGTGGGTCCGCCTGCATATTGGATGTAACGGTTGTTTAAAACATTTGTACCACCTAATTTGAAGGTTGCTTTGTAAGTAGGAATTCTTAAATTAACTTGGGCATCTACATTATTGATGACACTAATATTTCCCGTCACTAACGGACTTTCCCACAAAAATGCTTCCTGCCATTTGTATATTACATTAAAACCAACATTTTTAATCATCTCTCGATTCCCTAATGAAATGTTTGTCGACCATTTTGGCGTATTGAAACCCGTTACAAAGATATCAGCTTCTGCATTTGAGGCAATAATATTATAGTTGGCATTACCCGAAACAGTATATTTTTTGTAGAAATTATAAGTAAGTCCCAACGTTGAACCGTAACTGTGATAAGTGTTTTTGGCGTTTGTATAAACTCGATATCGCTCCTGTCCTTTGCTTGCGGCGGTTGTTGCAGTTGCCACCGTTGCATCACGGTTTCTGTCAATCATTGCCAAGACGGCAGCATCCGTTTCAAGAGTTGTTCCGATGGGTACAAATACTTGAACTTGCCCCAAAAATCCATCGTAAAGATTAGAATAAGCATCAAAATCAATGACCAATTTATTATCGAACAAAATACTTTTATAGCCTACTTCAAACGAAGTAATTTTCTCAGGACGAGCCACGGGCAAATCTCCCGCTTGCAACAAATTTCTATTCGCCAAAGCGGCAACATCCGTATTTCCAGCGGCTTTTACGGTAGCATTAAAAGCATTCACCGAGACTTGGGTATAGCTATTATCACGATAACCTAAACCATCATTTATATACGATAAACTTCCAACCCGCTTCACACGACCATTATTTACGTAAGATAAAGCCTCAAAAATGGCGGGATAACGATAGCCTTCTTGAAAAGTAAAACGAAAATTATGGATCTTATTTACGGTATAAACTGCCGCTAATCTTGGCGTAAATTTGGGGTCGTACTCGGGATTATAATCTCCTCTGACTGATGTAAAGAGTTTCAATTTATCTTCAAAAAACGTCTTGGTAGCTTGTGCAAAACCTCCTACTTTTTTGTAGTAAATGTTTTTTCCAAACGTTCCATCTTCCAGAGGATAATTTCTTGATTCAATCGGGCGATTGAAATCCACAAAATTATTGCCATCGGGCGTTATTTCATATACACGAGCATCACCCCCTACTAATAAATCAAACACTTTTATTTTTTTCGATAAATCCCATTGTCCTTCAAGATGATAAATAGTACTTTTCTGAATTAAAGCCGCTCCGCCCGTTGCGGGTGCATTGGGAATGGTGCTTGATTTTATATCCCAATTATTGATTTTGATAATGGTATTTTTCAAGTCTTCAAATGCCTGAGTGCCTGGTTCAACTCGACCTTTATCCGCAGTTTGCCGAGCGATTTGACCTGCCTTTGCTAAGTCAATTCCTTTAATTAATTGATTCTGTAATTCAGTCTTAAACTTTGCTCCCCATACATTATTGCTTCCTCCGCTATATAAATCTAAGTTATCGGCTAATGGTTTTACGTTGTAGGAATCACCCGTATTTTCTTTGGAAACGTAAGCCCTAACTGTGAAATTACTGCCCTTCACTTCCAATTTATGATTTTGAACAACCACATTATCCAACTGAATTTTATTGCCTCTTTGAAAAACGCCATCCATTTTTCCGTAACGATAACTGTAGGAAATTTCAGTATTTGTCCCCAAACGATAATGCAAGGAAGCATCCAATTTGAGATTATCAATTTTAGGATTCACTAAATCAGTTTCCCAATACCCTGTGCGAGCCACCGTTAAAGTCTGATTGGGTTTTCCATCAATAATTAAACCCGTCAAGGATACTGTATTGCTCCCCGCTAAGGCATCATCACCGTATTTATTCCAACCATCAAAAGCCACATTATTCATTCCATTTAAGGTCGGAAAGGCTGGATTAGCCGTTTTTTTATCATTAGTATTTTGGTCTAAGCGAGTATTTGACCGCCAATCTATCCCTTGTAAATAACTCGCATTAATCTTGAAAGCAAAGGTTTCGATGCCCGCTCGATTCTTAAATGCTTTGGCATATCGCAGGGCAGTTTCCGTTAAAACGCTGGGATTATAAGTCCTTTCCATCCACATGATTTACGCCAGTACGTTGGTAAAGACTCAGTCCTTGATATCGAAAAGGGCTTTTAGTTTGCAAATTTGATAAGCCATTGATGGCGTTCATGCCATACAATGCCGAAGCCGCTCCTGGGGTAATTTCCACACTTTCAATGTCTAATTCCGTGGGTCCAATGGCATTTCCCAACGGAACCCCCAGAGTTGCGGCTTGCATATCAACGCCATCCACTAATTGCATAAATCGGAAATTATTGGGAATATTAAATCCTCGAGTGTTGGGAACTTTGAAGGTTAAGCTGGAAGTAATCATCTGAACACCTTTCACGTTTTCTAAGGCATCATAAAAACTACCTCCCGCCGATTGTTTTATCGCCCGAATATCCAATTTATCAATAGCAACAGGCGATTTCAAGATATTTTCCTCCACTCGAGAAGCCGTAACTACAATTTCTTGACCCAAAATTGATTGCGTTACCAATTCAATATTGAGTTTGTTGGATAGACTATTGACCTCAACTACCGTAGTTTTGTAACCCACCGAACTGAATTGGAGAACGAAAGGAAACTTAATTTTTGTTCTAAATAAAAATTCGCCTTTATTATTTGTAGTTGTACCTGAAACTGTCCCTTGTACTAAAACAGAGACACCAATAAGTACCTCTTTGGTATCTTTATCAGAAATTTTACCTGAGATTTGAATAATATTTTCCTGAGCATTTATACTCAAAAATATGACGAAATGCAGGATTAGAGTGAGTATGATAGTTTTTTTCATACTTTAATCATTTTGTGTGTAATACAAAAGTATTAAAGACTATTTAATCTACCAAATAAGTATAGTTATTATATTAAAAAAAATGTTGAATGATATATCGAAAGATTATTGATTAAAAAATTATGAACTAAGCCAAAATCTCCCTAATCACCTTCCCCGCCACATCTGTCAAACGAAATGGACGACCTTGAAATTGATAGGTTAATTCTTCGTGATTCAATCCTAAAAGATGTAAAATCGTGGCTTGGAGGTCGTGGACGTGGGTTTTGCCTTTGGTGGCTGCGTAGCCCAATTCGTCCGTTTCACCGTGGGTGAAGCCTTTTTTAACGCCACCACCCGCCATCCAAACCGTGAAGGCTTCGGGATTATGGTCTCTGCCCATAAAAGGTGCGGGTTTGTTGTCTCGGTTTTCTTGCATGGGCGTTCTGCCAAATTCTCCGCCCCAAACCACGAGCGTATCTTCTAATAATCCTCTTTGTTTTAGGTCAATCAAAAGGGCAGTCATGGCTTGGTCGGTTTCTTTGCATTTGGTGCGTAAACCAATTTCCAAAGCCTCCGAAGCATTTGAGCCGTGGGTGTCCCAACCCCAATCAAAAAGTTGAATAAAACGAGTGCCATTTTCGACTAACTTTCTGGCTAACAGGCAGTTATTGGCAAAAGAAGGCTTTCCAATAGTTGTACCATAAAGGTTATGAATATAGGCAGGTTCTTTTGAAATATCCATCACTTCTGGTACTTCGGCTTGCATTTTGAAAGCCATTTCATACTGCGAAATACGGGTCAAAATCTCAGGGTCTTCAAAAGTTTCGTATTGCCTTTCGTTGATTTCGTTGATGGCATGAATGGCTTGTTCCCGAATATCCCGACTCATGCCTTTTGGGTTATCAATATACAAAACGGGTTCGCCATACGAGCGACATTGCACGCCTTGATAAACGGAAGGTAAAAAGGCACTTCCCCAAATACTTTTTCCTGCCTCGGGGTATTTTCCGCCCGATGTCAGCACGATGAAACCAGGCAAATTTTGATTCTCTGAACCCAAGCCATAAACCGCCCATGAACCCAT
>JANXML010000371.1 GCA_025354645.1 Arcicella sp.
GTGTTCATTCCAGAATTCTTAAAATGTGATTATCTTTGCTAATATTTTTTATCAGTTCACGTCAAAACTGGTAACAAATAACCAATAACGAATAACCAAAATATGGCTGACATTAACTTAGACTTACTTACCACCGAAGAAACCTCGCACTATGACAATTTGGATAAAATGTCGGTAAAAGAGATTTTGGAGGGAATTAATAATGAAGACAAAACCGTTCCTTACGCCGTTGAAAAGGCAATTCCACAGATAGAAGCCCTTGTTAGTCAGATAGTTCCAAGAATGAAAAAAGGTGGGCGATTGTTCTACATAGGTGCGGGAACAAGTGGACGTTTGGGTGTGGTTGATGCTTCTGAATGTCCCCCAACGTTTGGCGTTCCTTTTGATATGGTAGTTGGATTAATTGCTGGCGGAGATGGTGCTATACGAAAAGCCGTTGAAAATGCCGAAGATGATATTGAACAAGCCTGGCACGATTTATTGGCGTATGATGTGAATGAATTAGACACACTTGTGGGCATCGCAGCATCAGGCAGAACTCCTTATGTGATTGGAGGACTTAATAAAGCTCGTGAAAATGGATTATTAACGGGTTCGATTTCTTGCAACGAAAATAGTGAAATTTCTCAAGCCGCTGAATTCCCGATTGAAGCAATTCCAGGGGCAGAGTTTGTAACAGGTAGTACTCGCATGAAATCAGGAACGGCTCAAAAATTAATTCTAAACATGATTTCTACTTCTGTAATGATTCAATTGGGGAAAGTTCGGGGGAACAGAATGGTGGATATGCAATTGAGTAACAATAAGTTAGTGGTTCGTGCTGAAAATATGGTAATGGAAGAATTAGGCATTGAAAGAGAACAAGCCGAAGCACTTTTGCAAAAACATGGAAGCGTGAGAGATTCGGTGGATGCTTATCGAGCCAATTAACAAAACATTAACACAGGACATTAAAATAAGCATACCTTAATTCCGTTTTAACGAAAAAGCATACAAAATGATAGGGTAACAGTATTAAAATCGTTACTTTGTCTTTCAAAATAAAAATAAGTCAATTCCAATAATTCATTTATATACCATGAAAAAATTATTATTCAGTTCGATGCTGCTCGCAGGATTAACTATGAATGCTGAAGCACAAGATTTTCCAGATGACATCAAACCGTTAATGTCAAAATATACGTGTACAGCCTGCCATAAAGTTGATACCAGATTAGTTGGTCCAGCTTACACCGAAGTAGCTAAAAGAAAATATACAACTGCAAGAATTCTTGAATTAATTGCCGTTCCCAAGCCTTCAAATTGGCCTGGTTATCCACCAATGGCAGCCTTGAAAGTGCCTGAGGAAGATGCAACTAAAATTGCAGAGTGGATTAATTCATTAGCTCCAAAAAAGAAGGCGAAGAAGGCTTAATTGATGATATTTTTAGGATATAAAAATCCTCACAAGGCTTTTGTTTTGTGGGGATTTTTTATGTTTTGATTTTTTTCTTTAATCCCTTGATTATCAAGAAATAATCCGTACATTTGCAGGCTGATTTGAAACCATTTATCACTCAAATCAGTTTATCCAGTATTCGATTCCGAAACACGCACTTTTTTTCGTAGGAAAGTCGCAAAGGGAATCGAAAAACTCACTTCTACGAGGCTCCATTTTTTTGGGCGTTTTTTGCCCCATTTTTCAATGATTGAAAACAGTATGACAACGGGATGCGTATCCTAAATAGTAATGTTTAAGACTACTCGCACATTCGCTTAATCACTCATTCGCTCATTGAACTAACTTCAAAACAGTAAAAAGCCTTGACACAGATGACAGCAACAGGCAGAATTAGTTTTGCCAAAGTCAAAAATTTACTGAAATATCCTGACTTCTTGGATATTCAAGTGAAATCGTTTCAGGATTTCTTCCAGTTGGAAACCGCAGCCGAAAGTCGTACAGATGAAGGTTTATTTAAAGTATTCGCCGAGAATTTCCCAATTGCGGACTCTCGTGAAAACTTTATCCTTCACTTTATCGACTATTCTGTGGATCCTCCGAAATACTCAGTTGATGAGTGTATCGACCGTGGATTGACGTACTCAGTGCCTTTAAAAGCCAAGTTACGTCTTATCTGTAACGATACCGACAACGAAGATTTCGAGACCATCGAACAGGAAGTATTCTTGTGAAATATCCCTTATATGACCAACCGTGGTTCGTTCGTAATCAACGGTGCGGAGCGTGTAATCGTTTCACAATTGCACCGTTCGCCAGGGGTATTCTTCTCGCAGAGTCGCCACACGAACGGAACAAAATTGTATTCGGCTCGTATTATTCCATTCAAAGGTTCTTGGATTGAATTCGCAACCGACGTTAATAGCGTCATGTATGCGTACATCGACCGTAAGAAAAAGTTTCCAGTAACCACGCTTCTACGTGCCATTGGATATGGTTCAGACAAGGACATTTTGGATTTGTTTGGTCTTTCGGAAGAAATTAAAGCGGATGCTGCCAACTTGAAAAAAGCCGTAGGTCGTCGTTTGGCGGCAAGAGTTTTGAGAACTTGGCAAGAAGATTTCGTGGATGAAGATACAGGAGAAGTTGTTTCAATCGACCGTAACGAAGTAGTTATGGAGCGTGATTCAACCATCGAAGTTAAAGATATTGAAACGATTATTGATGCAGGTTTGGACACCATCATTCTTCACAAAGAAGACATGAATGTGAACGATTATAACATTATCTATAATACGTTACAAAAAGATTCATCAAATTCAGAGAAAGAAGCCGTTGAGCAAATTTATCGTCAGTTGCGTAATACCGAAGCACCCGATGAGCAAACTGCCCGTGATATTATCCAAAACTTGTTTTTCTCTGATAAACGTTACGATTTAGGTGAAGTAGGTCGCTATAGAATCAACAAAAAATTAGGGCATGATATTCCGATGGGAACGAAGGTTTTAACGAAAACAGATATTATCTCAATCGTTAAATATCTAATCGGACTTATCAACTCAAAAGCCCTTGTTGATGATATTGATCACTTGTCGAACCGTCGTGTTCGTACGGTTGGTGAGCAATTATATTCACAATTTGGGGTAGGTTTGGCTCGTATGGCTCGTACCATCAAGGAACGTATGAACGTCCGTGATAACGAAGACTTCAAGCCAGTTGATTTGATTAATGCACGTACTTTATCGTCAGTAATTAACTCATTCTTTGGAACAAACCAACTTTCACAATTCATGGATCAAACCAATCCATTGGCGGAGATTACGCACAAGCGTCGTCTTTCGGCACTTGGACCTGGTGGTCTTTCTCGTGAGCGTGCAGGTTTTGAGGTTCGTGACGTTCACTATACGCACTACGGTCGTTTGTGTACCATCGAAACACCAGAGGGACCAAACATTGGTTTGATTTCATCGCTTTGTGTTCATGCCAAAATTAATGGAATGGGCTTCATCGAAACTCCTTACCGTACTATTTCTGACGGTAAAGTAAAAGTGGATGAAATTACATTCTTTACGGCAGAAGAAGAAGATGGCAAAAACATTGTGCAAGCAAATGCTCGTTACGATGAAACAGGAGCCTTTACTTCTGACCTTGTGAAAGCACGTTTTGAAGGTGATTTCCCACTGGTTGATCCAAAACAGGCTCAATTAATGGATATTGCTCCAAATCAGATTGTATCGGTAGCGGCTTCGTTGATTCCTTTCTTGGAACATGATGATGCCAACCGTGCGTTGATGGGTTCAAACATGCAACGTCAGGCAGTACCATTGTTACGTCCAGAAGCTCCAATTGTGGGAACTGGTTTGGAAGCAAGTGTTGCCCTTGACTCTCGTACTTTAATTGTTGCGGAGGCAGACGGTGAAATTGTTTATGTGGATTCTATCAAAATCATTGTGAAATATGATATGACTCCAAATGAGTATTTGATTAGCTTTGAAGGAGATACGAAGGAATATAAATTGATTAAATTCCGTAGAACCAACCAAGATACAACGATTAACTTGAAACCAATTGTTCGTAAAGGACAGCGTGTCAATAAAGGACAAGCACTTTGCGAAGGATATGCAACCCAACAAGGCGAATTAGCTTTGGGTCGTAATATGAAAGTTGCCTTCATGCCTTGGCAGGGATATAACTTTGAGGATGCGATTGTAATTTCAGAGAGAGTTGTTCGTGATGATATTTTTACTTCTATTCACATTGAAGAATTTGAATTGGAAGTACGTGATACAAAACGTGGAGAAGAAGAATTAACCGCAGAGATTCCAAACGTA
>JANXML010000383.1 GCA_025354645.1 Arcicella sp.
TATTCCAAGCAGCAAAGTCGAACTCAGTGGCGACCAAGTCAATCATACCTATTATATTGAAAATGCTCTGCCTAAAATAGCTCAGTATTGCCGTGAAGACATTATTGTGTTAGCTCAATTGTTCTTAAAATTCCAAAATCTACTATCAGTGAAGGAGCAAAATATTGAGAGAATTTAGTTATAAATACTCAAATTGATTGTTCAAAAGTGTCTTTCCGTCCAAAAGGCTATACAATAAATTGTCAAATATTATATTTGTATTGTTTAACCACAATTTTGGATTAGAAACCACATGAAACGATTTTATTTATCCCTGATTCTTACGGCTATTTGTTTAACGGGAAATGCCCAGATTTTTACTCAAGCAAAAGCCGAGAAAGCACTTCAAAATTACCGAGATAATTTAGCAGTTCTCAGAAAAGAACATACAAATGGAAGAAATTTGCCAATAGTAAATTTCTTCTTTTTTGGCATGGGCGACCGTCTAAAAATGATTTATAGAGATGGCATTCTTTATAACGCTAAAACTGGTAAAGTTCTTAGACGTTGGAAGGCAAAAGCGGTCGTTATCGTACCCTCAGAATACTTAGTGCATGTTGAACTTGAAAATGGCAAAACCGTTGATATTCAAGAAGATACGCAAGGAATTTATGTTTATGAGAACAATATGCAAGTAATTATGGCAGAAAGTCGCTTAAGTTTGCCAACCTTCGAAGGTAAAAAATTTGCTCCCGTATTAAGAGTTTTGCACCATGAAATTTTGATGAATATTGATGAGGGAATGCCTTTGCCTAATTTTTTAGTTTACCAAAAAACTAACTATCGATCTGCTGCAATGATGACGATGGTTTTAAAGCAAACCAACAATTTGAATCTTATCTCAAATTGGGTAGCAAGTTTAAAAGAACCTTACGATAGAAACGTTGGGGGAAGTCCTGAAATTGATAATTTAGGAGAAGCATTGTATATAATTTCTACGGTTTCGGATAGTAAACACCCATTAATTAACAAAATTTTGGAAGAGGCAGAAGGTTTCAAAAATAGTGATTACATCGAAGGGAAAACCGAAGATTCTTTTCATCCCGTATATCAAACTAAGTGGATAAAATTTGGCTTAAAAGCGTTGGGAATTTTAGATAATTATAAAATTCCTCTAATTTACGACAATTATTCACCCGTTTTTTGGTTAGATTTCAAGACTCAAAACGTTGGAGGAAGGCAATTTGACGAAATTACGAGTTTGAATTCTCCATATCTTACTTGGGCAGAAGACCATACTTTTAATCAAAAAAGAGCCATTGTTTCATTGACAGATTATCCCCTCTCATGGGAATCAGAAAGCAAATCTGCTGATTATTTAGGAATGAATATCGTTGACCCAATATATTCACAATCAAGAGTCTGTGCAACCCACGGCTGGCACGCTGCGGAAATGTTTTTGTTGTTGATGGAACAGAAGTGAGTTGGCAGTGTTCAGTAAACAGTTACCAATAAAAAAAGTGCCGATTTAGAACTAATATTTCCGAATCGGCACTTTTTGATAACTGATAACTGATAACTGATAACTGATTACTGATAACTGTTTACTGATATTTCTTAGGGGCATACAAAAACCCAAATGCTTCTGCACCTTCACGTGTATGCACCTTATGATGCACATAATGAGCTTTCATAATCCGCTTCATATAGGGATGCTTAGCGATAAATTTTATACGAACTCTTCTGTGAACAATTACATCATGAAAAACGAAATAAAATATTCCATAAAAAGCAACACCTAAACCAATCCAGAACAAAAACCAAAGCCCTTCAACGTAAGTCCCTAAAGCAAAAGTAGTAATGGAAACCACCGCAAAAACAATGGCAAAAAGGTCATTTTTTTCTAAAGGTTCGTTGTGGTGTACATGGTGCGATTTGTGCCAAGTCCACATAACACCGTGCATAATGTATTT
>JANXML010000007.1 GCA_025354645.1 Arcicella sp.
CACGACCCTTGGAATTGATATGAATCGTGATGCCTTGGCACTGCAAACGCCAGAAGGACAGTTATTGAAGCAATTAATCTTTGACATTAAACCAGATTTTGGCTTCAATCTTCACGATAAAAATAGACGATATTCAGCGGGACAAACGGGGAATTTAGCCACAATGTCATTTTTGGCAACGGCATATAATCAAGCCGAAGAAATTAATGCCACTCGCAAGCGAGCAATGCAAGTGATTGTGGGTATGAACCAAGCTGTGCAAACGTATATTCCGAATGCAGTAGGGCGTTGGATGTCAGATTTTGAACCTCGTGCTTTTGGTGATAATATTCAAAAATGGGGAACAACCTTAATTTTAATAGAATCAGGAGGTTATAAAAATGACCCTGAAAAACAATACATCCGAAAGCTCAATTTTGTTTCAATACTCACTGGTTTACAGATGATTGCGAATAAATCATACAAAAAAGAAATCATCAAAGAATACCAAGAATTACCCTTAAACAGTAAAGCAATTTATGATTTAATTATCAGAAATGTAACGATTAAAAAAGGAGAGACAACCTTTAAAGCCGATATTGCCATCAACCGCAACGAACGACCAGTAACGGGGAAAGATTACTTCACAACCAGTTCGGTTATAGAAGAAATTGGTGACATGTCCGTCTTTTTTGGAACGGATGAAATTGATGCAATAGGGATGGAAATCATTGCAGAAAAGGAAATTAGTTTAGGCTCAAAAGCTGATTTTCAGATAGTTAAAGATGGGAAAATAATTTATACAGTTAAAAATGGACAAATTATGTAATCCGATGCTTCTGCATCGGTCAAAAAAATATAAAATATAAATCCGATGCGAAAGCATCGGGTTACAAATCATGCAAAATCCAGTAATAATTTTTGGTGCAAATGGCTTAGGAGCCGTTGCCCTCGACATTTTCAAAAGAAACAACGTCGTAGTTTACGCATTCTTAGACGATAACAAAGAACTACACAACACAGAAATTGACGACGTAGTGGTTTTAGGAAGCACCGACGATGAAGGTCTTACCAAATTAATCGGTAAAAAATGCGAAGCCTTCGTTGCCATCGACGACCAAAAAGTACGTAAGAATATCGTTGATATGATTCTTGATATTCGTAAGGTGCAAGTGGTAAATGCCATTCACGACCAAGCAACAATTGCCTCAACTGCCGAGATTGGTCACGGGAATTTAGTATCCCCTGGCGTAATCATCAATGCTTGTGCGAAAGTTGGGAATAACAATATTTTCCACAGCAAAGTATTGATAGATTACGATGCAGAAATTGGTGATTATGTTCAAATTGGAGCAGGAAGCACGATTGGAGCGGGAGTTTCCATTGAAGATAATGTTTTCATTGGTTCGGGTGTAACCATCATTGGCGGCATAAAAATTGGTAAAGGAGCAAGAATAGGAGCGGGTTCTGTGCTAATTGAAGCCGTGAAAGCGAAGGAGACTGTGTTTGGAAATCCTGCTAAGAAAGTGTAGGGTTTGGTATTTTGTATATCTCCTTTTGCGAGCTAAATTTTCCTACCTACTTAATAAAAGATAATACGTTGAATTATGAAAGTTTTTGTCATAATTCAACGTATTATCTACTCAAACTGAATAGAGCGGTATTTTTCAAATTCATGAAACGCAACTTTTATGGGTGACCATGAGAATTTTACCATCTTGCCAGAATCATAATCTAAACGACAAAAATTAGCATTCCAACGAGTTCCACTTGCAGGAGCTTCTGCCACCAAAGGGTCAATCAACTGAAAAGGAAGAAAAATCTCTGCACTCCATGATTTTGAGGGTGAACCAATTTTAATTTTTCCACCATTAAACTTTATTAGGATAATTTAATTATTAAAATTTTTGGGACAAACCAACACGATATTTTGTATAAATATTGTGATAAACTATACAGACATCAGTGGCTGTCCCAAAAAATTTGTGGCTGTTACAACCTTACATGAATCTGAATTTACAGAAATTCTTTCATATTTTTCAGAAAGATGGCGAATCCACGAGAGTCGTTACACACTTTCAAACACTTGGCGAGTAAATAAACCTCGTAAAGATGAAACCCTGAAATTAGTAGAAGACAAACT
Source organism: Arcicella sp. (assembly GCA_025354645.1). GTDB lineage: Bacteria > Bacteroidota > Bacteroidia > Cytophagales > Spirosomataceae > Arcicella. The sequence continues at coordinate 2,123 of JANXML010000007.1, forward strand.
CCTTTTTATTCTCTATTATTTCAAAAATTATCCTATTCAGGAAACTATGGGACTAAATCGGGCGGCGAACCGCTTTGGAATGAGTCAAGGCAAAGTTAGCATCTGGATTAAAGTATTATTACCGATTTTACAAGAAACGTTAGCTAAATTTGGTGATTTACCCTTTCGTGATGGAACTACATTAGATGTTATTCTAAAAGAATCAAATCAAGAAAAATTTTACCTTGATGGTACTGTTCGTCCAATTCAACGAAGTATTGACTATGAATTACAAAAGGAACACTATACAGGTAAACAATGTACTCATGTGATTAAAAATAACCTTTTAAATGACAAAAATCGCCGAGTTTGGTGGATAAGTGATACTTATGAGGGTGCTATCCATGATAAAAAAGTAATGGATTTAGAGAATTGTAAGTTTCCCAAAGGCATTACGCTTGTTTACGACACGGGTTTTCAAAATTTGCTCTATAATGGAGTTAGTATTTTACAACCTCATAAAGCTCAAAGAAATGCTCCATTAGTAGCCATTCAGAAGAAAATAAATACAATTATTTCGTCTGAAAGGGTTGTAAATGAACATACTATTGGTTCCGTCAAAAGACCTCATATTCTTAGACATGAATTAAGAATCAATAATCTTGACTTTCGTGATAATATCGTTTGGATTGGTTGTGGCTTACATAATCTTAGAATAAGACACAGAACCAAAACCTAAAACCTCACAAGTTCAAACAATTATCCTAATAAAGTTTATTGATAAATACCTTTTTCTGAGCGTGTTTTTCAACTCGATACCAAGGCAACCAAGCACTAAATTTACCGTTTTTATTGGTTATCAACAGGACAAGTTCTTTGCCCAAAGGATTAATTTCATATTCAAAATACAAAGGTGA
>JANXML010000026.1 GCA_025354645.1 Arcicella sp.
TATTCATTTACTCCTTATGAAAAAAATCTACGTTTCGTTGTTTTTGTTTGCTGTTATTTCATTCCTAAGTTCACCTATTTTCTCGCAAAGCCCTGCTTGTGCTAATTTTTCGGGTGTATTTATTTCTGATTCTTTGGAGCAGAATTTGCCCGAGTATTATGTGTGTCAAAATAGTACATTTTACCTCAAATCACTCAATAATCCCGTTGGGGCAATTTATCAATGGAAACAAAACGGAGTGAATATTGTAGGCGAAACCAATCCCAAACTTCTAATCCAAGATATTGGTATATTCAGCCTGACTATAACCGTAGGAGGATGTTCTGCTACTTCAAGTGGAATTGTCATTAGATTAGGCAATCCATTAAGTAATCCTTTGGTAAGTAATTTTCTTAATTCAAATGGAATTACACAAACTTGTATAGGTGATACCATTTATTTATCAGCTCCCAAAGGCTTAGGATTTACTTATGAATGGTTCAAAGATAATAGTCTGATTTCTGGTGCATCAACTGCTGATTACAAAGCAGTTCAAACAGGGAATTATGTAGTAACCGTCACGAGAAGGAGCTGTTCAAGAACATTAAACCCTTTGTATTTAACTTTTAATAATACAGCTAATCCTATTATTTCCACCAATAGGACTATAATTTGTGAAGGAAAAACCACTACGCTAAAAGCTAAAAACGTAAATTCATTACATACATTACAGTGGTTTAAAGATGGAGTTGCCATTGCTGGAATGAATAAAGATAGTTTGGTGGTGAGCCAAACAGGTAATTATGCTTTACAAAATACAAAAGGCACTTGTACTGGCAATTCTAATGCCTTGAATATTTCTGTTACTAACTTAAATCTTCCTGCTCCCCAAATTCAAAAAGACCACCTTAACGCTTTTGAGACTTGTGCTAATAACATTGTCAAACTGAAAATAAAGGATTATAATGACGGCAATTTAACGTGGTTAAAAGATGGCAACGTCATAATTGGACAAACTGATGTAACACTAATTGCCCGTGAATCAGGTAGTTATGCAGTGAGATATAGTGGCAATGAACTTTGCTTTTCACAGTCGGCAGTAATTCCAGTAAAAATTACGGATGCTTCGTCTGCTACTTTTAGCCCTCAAAATAAAATTGCTACATCCTATAATTTTCAAAATTTCTTCCCAACTTTCACAGGTTCTGCTCCATACATTTATACAGTGAATAATGTAAGAAGGGACATTGTAGTTGATCCAAATAATTATAACTTTCTTAGTAACCTAAATGCTCAAACGCTCACAATTACCAATACTGCCAATGCTTGCGGTGTCGGCACTGCCAGTGGACCTGCTACTATAACGCTTGGTTCTTGTGCGACTCCAACGCAGGTTTCTATTAGTGCAAGTAATAATCCTGTATGTATCGGAGGGAGTACAACGATTAGTGCAGTAGCTCAGGGAACAGGAACACTTACCTATCAATGGAGAAAAGACGGCGTAAATATTTCAGGTGCGACTTCAAATACGCTCACTATTTCTAATTTTAGTTATACCGATATTGCCAAGTATTCAGTGGCTGCAACGGGCGGTTGTGGAACGGCAGTCTCAGGAACAGCAATCCAAGTAAACGCCAATTACGGAGACGTAGTTTTTGCTAAATTAGACTATCCAGCCTATACCAATTCTGATATTTTATTAACGGCTTTTTCGGGTAGTAGTTTTGGAAATGCCTCAAATGCTTATCGTTGGGCGGGACCAAATGGTTTCACCTCCACCGAACAAAACCCTGTAATACCCAACGGAACAGCCTCAAATAGTGGTACTTACACAGTAACGGCTACTAATGCAGGTGGTTGTGTGAATTATGCTTTATTGACGGTAACAGTTACGACTGCCCCCATTACTTTGGGTAATTTAGGCACAACTTCTTTCTGTCCAAATGGTACTTTATCCGTGCCTTTTACGACTACCTTAGCCGTTGGAACGCTTTATAAAGTCTATTTATCCGATGCAAATGGAAGTTTTAGATACCAAACCGAAATTGGCAATGGCATGATTAGCCCGATTGAAATTACTTTTCCACAATACGCACAGGCAGGAACAAAATATAGAATTAGGATTGTATCAACCTCTCCTGCGGCAACGAGTTCTTTGAGTGGATATTTGAGTACAGATGGACAGGCTTTGACGATTTCAGTTAAGAATTTGGTGGGGAGGGAGATTGGGACTAACGGATATATTCCTACATTTTGTCAAGGCTCTGCAATTACAGGTATTATAAATACAAATCAATCTGGGGTTATTTATGAATGGAAAAAAGATGGAGTTTCTCAAACAACTAATCCTTCTTTACGAATGACTCAAACGGGTAATTATGTAGCTTCTGTTCAGAAAACTGGATGTAATAATATCACAAAAAACTTAAACATTAACTTTTATCAAACATCATTTTCAAAAACAGATAGAGTTGGCAATGAATATCAATGTGCTGGGACATCCATAATTTTTAGGAGTTCATATTACAGTGATAGTGCATCTTATCAATGGAAAAAAGATGGTAATATATTGATTGGTCAAACAAAAGATTCTTTAATTGTAAACCAGACTGGAACTTATAAAGCTGATATAACTGATAAGTGTGTTGTCGATCATACTGCTTCTAATGATGATAAAGTTGTTTTTAGTAATGTTATTGAAAATGAGATTATTCCATTTGGTGGAGATATTGCAACAACACTCTGTGGAACTAATAGCTATGGATTACTTTTAGCTATCACTATTTCTGGCTATAATAATCCTTTGGCTCCATATTCGTTACAATGGAAAAAAAACGGAGTAGATATACCTAACAGTAATTATATAACATCTTTTGTTAATGACATTGGAGTTTATAGTCTTGCTTTAACGCAAGGGAATTGTACGGTTATGTCAAACGGAATCAAATATATTAGAAAGGACACTATTAAATTAGGCTTAGAGGTTAATTTTCCATACTCCAATGAAATTTGTAATGGTATGCAGACTTTTCTAAATTTAACATTTCCATTTGGAATTAATATTTCTGGATATAAGGATGGTGAATTGATACCTAATATTCAAGCTCCGATAACAGAAACTGGGAAATATAATGTTGCAGGAAATCTTTTGGGATGTGTAGTAATGCCCTCAGATACAGTGAAAATTACAGTAGGCGATAAATTGAAGCCACTAATATATAATTCTAATGCAACATTTTGTAATGGTTCTTTCGCTACTATATCTATTTCGACTACAAGCACAAGCACAAATTCTTCTTATCAATGGTTTAAAGATGGAAATCCAATACCTTTTCAAACAGCACAATCTTATAGTACAATTGAATCAGGAATTTATAAAGTTCGAGTTACAAATGGCTCATGTAATGGTTTTTCTGATTCAATCACTGTAACAAATGTTTCTCAATTGCGGAAACCTAAAATTCGAAATAATAACCAATATGTCGAAATATTAGGTAATAGTTTGTCACTTTGTGATAATTCATTAGGTTTTTTGCTTGTTGAAGATTATTACTTTTATAAACCTGATAGAATATTATTTGATTCTCTCTTTTGGAAAAAAGACGGACAAATAATAAGCTCTCAAAAGTTTTATGCTGGTCTAAAAATCCCTCAATCAGGCTCATACACAGTAATCGGTAAACAAGGCACTTGCCTATCAGAAGAATCCGACCCTGTAGAAATAAAAATAGGTGAACCCATCACGGCAAATATTACGGGTACAACTTCTATTTACCCTGGACAGAAAGCTAAATTAAATGTTAATTTTACGGGTGGCAATGCTTGGTCTTATCAAACATCAGATGTAGCTACGGGACTAACTACTTCAAACTCGCCAACGCTCAAAACGGTGAGTCCCAGCACTACACAAACCTATTCCATTACGTCCGTTGCCAGTAATTGTGGGGTTGGTACGGTTACTGGCAATGCCACAATTACGGTTTTGCCTTGCCCAACGGATAAAACCATCAGCCTAAATTCAGGCAATTGGAACGCCTCCACCACATGGACGTGCGGGCAAATACCGACAGCCACCTACGATACCATCATCGAAAACGGACATACCGTAACGTTACCAAACGGCTACCAAGGAAATGCCAAGAAATTGGATTTGAGAGGAGGATTGAAGCAAGGTGTTGGGGCTGGGGTGCGGGTGAATCAGTAATATTTCGTAAATTTGATAAACAGGTTCAAACAAAAAAATAAATGTTATGAAAGAGATATTTTTTATCGTTGAAGAAGACCATGATAATGGTTATGTGGCTCGTGCAATCGGTCATTCAATTTTCAC
>JANXML010000064.1 GCA_025354645.1 Arcicella sp.
TCGGGCGTATTGGCGTTTGCTCCCGCATCCACACGTTCTCTTTCTTCTCTGGTTTTGGGCGTTACCAAAGCAATATTTGCCTTTTCACCTTTTGGAATATTATTCAACGTATAATATGCAGAACCGTGCAATAATGGCAAATTATCCTTCGCTGAACGCACACCTTCGGGCTTAATGTCATGTACATAACCCTCACGCATTCCGTCCAAAACGATTCTTACTCTCATGCCGTCTTCGGTTGCTTTTGCTCCTCTAACGGCATTGTCTTTTCTATCCACGAGCGGACTTCCGTAAACTGGATGATATTTGTAGGTGTAACTCGACACGTCATAATTATTCACATTTTCAGCGGTTTGCTTGTTTACGGGAGCGGTAAATTCAATCTCAAAACCGTCTGGCATGGCTCGCACGGCTTTCATTTCAAAGGGTATTTTACCCGTGAAAACCAAGCGTTCCAACCCGAAAGCCTCTTTACCAACCGACCCCCAACCACGATTGGTTCCGCCTACATACATGGCATTATCCGCCCCCCAAGCCATCCGTAAAACCCCCGAACGGAAACCGCTTCTAAAATCAAAGGAGGCTCCTTGATACTTTCCTTCTACTTTTTCTAAAAATACTCTGGCAATTTTAGACATTCCTTGGTCGCCCACAAATACTTGTCCGTCAAAAGGTCCGAAGTTATTTTTGGTATCATCCGTAATAATTTCCGAAGTCGAAACGCCCAACACACCGTGTGGCAACCAAACGGATGGCGACTTAATGCCCATGTTTGGATAAGTTGTTTTACCCATTTCATAAATCGTAGTCATGGGTTCGTCTTTCACGTATTCGGGTTTTACTTTTGGATTATCTCGGGCATCAACTTTGGCTAAAATCATTTCTTTACGCATCTTCACAGGCGACTCTGGACGATCCGCCCAAGCCAATGAAGCGGGATGCCCCATGAAATCACCTTTTTCAACGTGCGAAATAAAACCAGAACCCATCCAATCGCCTTGATTGTCACCGTAGAAAAACTCACCGTCCACCATGCCAATCCCGCAAGGCGAACGCATACCAGCCGCAAATGGAGTCATTTTTCCATCTTCGGTAATCTTCATCGTCCAGCCTCTCCACGGCACAAAAGATTTCCCTGCCCACCAATCTGATGCCCCAAATCCTACATTACCCGTTACGTAAAAAGTACCATCGGGTGCAAGTTTTGGACCAAAAGAGTATTCATGGTAATGCCCTGAAATGGGAAGTTCATAAACGGTTTCATAGCGTTCGGCTTTACCGTCGCCGTTTTTGTCTATCAGTTTGGTTAATTCACCTCTTTGGGCAACGTAGATTACACCGTCTTTAATGGCAAGACCCAAAATTTCGTGTAATCCAGAAGCAAATTTTTTATAGACTGGCGTTCCACCATTGATATTTTCAACGATATAAACGTCTCCTCTTCTGGTAGAGATCGCCATATCACCATTGGGCATTTTTGCCATTCCGCCCACTTCCAAGACAATGCCTTCGGGAATAGGAAGTTTTACGATTTTATAATAATCGTTTTCAGTAGGTTCGCTCGTTTGAGTGAAGGCTACAAAGTTCATGCACGTGAGTAGTGTGCAGATGTATATGAATGATTTCATTTTGTTTCGATGTTTGATGTTCGTTTCTTGATGTTCGGTTGAGTAGCATTACGCTTTCGATGTTAGCAGTTTTCGATGTTAAATGTTTTGTTCAATATTCGAGTCTTTTCCGAACATCGAACCACAAACATCGAAAATCGAAAATACTACCACAAAACTGAATACTCCACTTTGTCCTTCACAGGCACTAAAAGCATCGTGTTATCGCCTGATTTTTCGATGGTTGCAACCGTTCCCGTTGGCACTTTGATGTAATAACTTTTTCCATCAATTTCATATGTATCATCCGTTAATTTACTGATGCTCGAACCAACTGCCAAACGGCACATCATGGGTTTTGTGGCATCCGCATTTTTAACGTTCAAAGTACGAGTTAAATATTTTCCCTCCGTGATTCTAATTTGGTCTTCCACATCCGAACCGTAGATTTTATACCGAAAAGTTGGTAAATTATCCGTGTTTAAATCATAACCCAAAGCACGGTAATTTGAACTTTCAATGGGAGCTTCCGTGAATGTTCCTTTTGAATCATTTGACACAAAAATCTGAGCATCCGTTAAAGCCAAAACCGCCCCCCGTGGACGAGAAGAACCATCTCCACGATTGTCCCACATCGGCGAAGTATCCAAGAAATCACCCTTCCAGATTTGGGCAATGGCTCCGTTTGAAAGATCATAAGTATAATGCAACTTGTCTTGATTACCCACGTTCACAGCGTGTGTGATACGTTTTTGCTTCTTCCCATCTTTTGTCACATCCGAAAATGAACGCAAAATCGTTGGTTCTTTGGCATCCAAGAAAATAGGATCGTTGGGAGCAGTCGCCAACATCGAACCCAAAGAATTATAGGCATAACTCCTAAAATTAGGTCCTTGAATATTCATCCCCAAAATTGGAGGCATCCAACCGTCTGTTTTATAGACTGTTACCTCAAAAGGCACATCACCAGCGGGCAAATCCATGGAGGCAGTTCGTTGGTCACGTGAGAACGTCCAAGCATCAGGCAAAAGTTCTTTCCCTCCTACTGTGACGTAATATTTTCCCCCAATCTGAAACGTAAAATCATGTTTCCCTGCTACTGGCACTTTGAGCGTTCCATTGAAAATTTGTGCAAAGTTATTTTCATCTTTACTCACATCCCAAGTAAGTTTTTCTAACGAACCCGTAGCATCTGGATTTTTACTTAAAAAATCTTTGGGTTCTTTAAATTTACCATAAAAAACCTTGTAAGAAACGTTCGATAATTCGGCAGGTTTCCCGCTTAGATTTGAAATTACGAAGTTTTTGAAAGCCACAGGACCGTGATCTCCTTGAATCATAAAAGGTCCCGTAGCAGCTTCATCATTAGAAATTGGTCCGCCCGTTGGTCCCGTTAATTCCACATTTTCTTGAATTAAATAACCATTCATTTTGATGGATAACATCTTGGCGTTTTGCGTTTTCTTTCCTGCAGCATCAAATTTTGGGGCTTGAAAAGAAATATCCATGTGTTGCCAAAGTCCAGGAGCAAGGCAGGCATTTAGGCGAGGAGCGTGTCCTTCCCAAAGAATTTCTTTACCATTTTCATAGCGACGACGTTTATAAATACCTCCACAATCGCCAGAAGAAGGACTTTTTACGCCCCAACTGTCTAATAACTGAATTTCATAACGACCCATCAAGTAAAATCCAGAATTGGAATGTGCCGCCATCATAAAATCAAAAGATACGTCCAAATCACCATATTCAGCTACTGACTGCAAATTGGATTTATTTTTCTCTACGGGAATATTTACTAAAACGCCTTTACCAACAGTTTTAGCCATTACATCGTGTTGTGTAATATCAGCGGTTACATCATTCGCAATCTGCCAATTCGTTTTTTCAGAGGATTTCCAAAAAGACATATCGTCTAATGGGATTTTTTGTTGGGCTTTCGTGAATAAAGGACTCAGAAAAGTTAGCCATAAAATCAAATATTTCATTTTCAGGAATTTAGGGATGATGAAATTTTAGGAATAACAAAAATACACAATACTACGATATTAATTGTCAGGTTTTGCACCCATATTTTCTTTAAATGTTAATACTTTTACGTAAAGTGAAATTTAGGACACAGAGTTTCGCAAAGTTTTCACTGAGTTCCACTGAGGAATAATAAAAATACTTCGTGAACCTCAGTGCCTAACTTTGTGTAACCTTGTGATACTCTTTGTTGTATGAAAAATAAACCATTTATAGCACCAAACGCCTCCGTAATGGGAAATGTTACGTTTGGGGAAAATGTTTCAGTTTGGTACGGTGCCGTTATTCGGGCGGATGTTGAAGCCATCATTATTGGTAATAATTCCAACATTCAAGATACGGCTGTCCTCCACGCTGACCCAGGCGACCCCACTGTAATTGGTGATAATGTAACGATTGGACACGGTGCAATAATACACGGAGCAATTGTGGGCGATGGTTCGCTCATCGGTATGCGAGCAACGATTTTGAACAAGGCGAAGATTGGAAAAAATTGCGTCATTGGAGCCTGTGCCTTGGTGACGGAAGGAATGATAATTCCAGATAATTCATTAGTGATGGGAATTCCTGCGAAAGTGGTGAAACAAATTTCTGAAAATCGAGCCCAAATGCTGAAATTAGGAGCTTTGCATTACGTGGAAATGGCAGAGAAACATGACAAAGGAGATTTTCCGTTGATGTAAGGAATTATTTTTCCATTAAAACGTATTTCAAATCCATTTTTATTATTTTTGGTAAAATATTTAAGATTTATGAAAGATACCTTAAAAACAAAACCAATATATCAGTTCAGAACCCACAAATCGTATTCTGTGGAAGAGATTTTGGCGGCTGGCGGAACGAGTGCATTTGCTCGAAAAATGGGATTTTCAGGCAAAAAACAAATGGAAGCAATAGCCAATATTGATGCCGATGATTTTTTGACTGATGAAGAAATGGAAGAGGCACTTAAAATTTTAAAAGAGAATAAATGAATATTTTACTTGATTCTAATCTCTTGATTTATTTAGCAAGAGATTCAAGACAGCAGTTTTTAAAAGATTATATTCTTCCAACTCAAAAAGATACCTACGTTTCTATCGTTTCAATTGCAGAAGTAAAGGGCATAGCTTCAAGACAAAAATGGGGTACAAAAAAACAATTTATGCGAATTACGGGTTAAAAATCAAGTAAAAGTAGGACAGCCGCAACCAATTTAGCGTAAATATGGACGAATAGTCCATTTTCAGACCTGACTTTTGAGGCAATGTGAATATTTGTTTTTTGTTGAATCCAATT
>JANXML010000103.1 GCA_025354645.1 Arcicella sp.
CTGAAAAAATCTTATGAGCAGAAAAGGAAGGAACAAAAATCGCCGTTGAGGTTAAGAGTTTTATCGCTACATCTTTTGTTTATGAATTTCACAGAATCTTAGGGCAAATGCTTAACTATACGCTCGAAATAGAAGAATTTGAGCCAGAGAGAGTATTGTTTTTGGCTGTACCACAAAAGATTTATAAAGAATACTTTTCGCTTTCTTTCGTTTAAAAAGCAATAAAACGTTTTAAAATTAAACTTTTAATTTTTGATGACGAAACAAAAATTGTAATCAAATGGAAGATAAAATAACAAAATACCAAAACATTCTGATTGATTTCTTGACAACCCAAGCATCCTATCGGGTAGCAAATACTCAGTTAGAAAATCAATTGATTATTGATAAAGAAAATCATCATTATCAATTACTCAGAGTAGGTTTTCGAGATGATCGTTTTGTTCATGCTTGTCCTTTTCATTTTGATATTAAGAACGGAAAAATTTGGATACAGCAAAATAGAACCGACATCGAAGTAGGTGAAATTTTCAAATCAATGGGCGTTCCAGCTTCTGATATTGTGATTGGTTTTCTTTCAGAAAAATACAGGGAATTATCAGATTATGCCGTTTCTTAATTTCAAAAATGCTAAACTCAAATAAATTCATAAAATCCGTCCCACACGCATTCAGAGGGATATTATCACTAATAAAGGAAAACAATTTCCGAATTCATTTATTGGCGGTTGTTGCAGTAATCATTGCAGGTTTCTGGATAAAATTCACAGAATCTGAATGGTTGGCAGTAATAATTACAATGGGTGTAGTTTTAGCATTTGAAGCCATGAATACAGCCATCGAAACCATCATAGATTTGGTTTCGCCAGATTATCATGATTTAGCCAAAAAGACGAAGGACGTTGCCGCAGGGGCAGTTTTATTGTTTGTATTTGCCGCTTTGGGAGTTGCTTCTGTGATTATTTGGAATCATTTTGTATCTTCGTAAAAATTCAGAAACTATTGCAACGCAGGTTGATAAAAATATAAAATTCCAATGAAAGAATACGGTACGAACGTCCAGAAATTAGTTGCTCATATTCTGTCGGTACAAGATAGAAACACGAGAACAAAATACGCCTATTTGATGGTTGAATTGATGCGTCAAGTTCACCCAAATATGCGTGACAGTCAAGATTATTCCAATAAACTCTGGGATGATTTGTATATCCTTTCTGATTTCAAATTAGACGTTGATAGTCCCTTTCCACCACCATCACCAGAGTCAGTTGGAAAGTTGCCCAAAACCGTTCCTTATAATACCCATCATCTAAAGTATCGTTATTACGGACGTAATGTTGAATTGTTGATTGCCCGTGCAATTTCTGAGCAAGAGGATAATGAAAAACGCATTTTAGTGGCTCATATCGCCCGTTTGATGAAAACTTTTTATCAAAATTGGAATCGTGAAGTGGTTGATGATGAGGTAATTTGGGGACATATTATTGAAATGTCTGAAGGGCTTTTGAGAACAATTGTACAAGCAATTTCAGGCAACTCATCATTAGGAAATCTTAGAAATAACAATACGAGCAATAACCGTCCAAGTTCAACGGGTGATTTAAAAAGTAGTGAGACTCGCAGAACTGACGGAAGAAACGATAATCGTAATAATAATAACGGAGGTCGTCAAAGTTTTGGAGGTAGAAACGACGGTGGTGGAAGAAGTAATAATGACAATCGTGGAGGTGGACGAACCGATAATAACCGAAATAATAACGGTGGTGGAGGAAGACCAAATGATAATAGAAGCGGTGGAAGCGGAGGAAGAACTAATGACAATAATAGAAATAGGAGATAATTAATGGTAATTACCATTAACCAATAATTGATAACTAACTAAATGGCATCATTTAAAGTAACTGGCGGTCGCCAAATGAAAGGGGAAATTATTCCACAAGGAGCGAAAAACGAAGCACTACAAATTTTATGTGCAGTTGTTTTGACCAAAGAACCCGTAACAATCCACAACATTCCGAACATTCGTGACGTAAACCAATTAATCGACCTTTTGGGTGATATGGGCGTTATTTGTACACGAATAGCAGTTTCTTCCATAAAATTCGATGCCTCAAATGTCAATTTAGACTACTTAAATTCAGAAACTTACAAGAAAAAAGCGGCTGCCCTTCGTGGTTCGGTAATGCTTTTGGGACCCACTTTGGCTCGTTTCAAAAAAGGAAGAATTCCTTCGCCAGGTGGAGATAAAATCGGTCGTAGGAGATTAGATACGCACTTTTTAGGGTTTATGAAATTGGGTGCAAAATTCAATTACTCACCTGAAGAAGGGGGAATTTATGAAGTGGATGCCTCGCAATTGCATGGTGCTTATATGTTATTGGATGAAGCGTCTGTAACGGGTACGGCAAATATTGTAATGGCAGCAGTTTTGGCGGAAGGAATCACTACGATTTACAATGCTGCTTGCGAACCTTATCTTCAACAATTATGCAAAATGTTGAACCGCATGGGTGCAAAAATCACAGGCGTTGGCTCAAATTTATTAACGATTGAAGGCGTTTCTGAATTATTCGGAACGGAACATACGATGTTGCCTGACATGATTGAAATTGGTTCGTTCATCGGAATGGCTGCAATGACTCAATCTGAAATCACAATAAAAAATTGCTCTGTTGCTGATTTGGGTATTATTCCCTTAACTTTTCAAAAATTAGGTATTAAATTAGAAATTAGAGGAGATGATATTTTTGTGCCAGCCCAAGACCGTTATGAACTCGAAACTTTCATTGATGGTTCAATGCTAACGGTTTCAGATTCTCCTTGGCCTGGTTTCACACCTGATTTATTAAGCATCGTTTTAGTAACGGCAATTCAAGCAAAAGGAACGGTTTTGATTCATCAAAAAATGTTTGAAAGTCGTTTGTTTTTTGTTGACAAATTGATTGAAATGGGGGCTCAAATTATCCTTTGCGACCCACACCGTGCAACCGTAGTTGGTTTAAACCGTCAACAGCAATTAAGAGGAATCCGTATGACTTCACCTGACATTCGTGCAGGAGTTTCATTATTAATTGCCGCAATGGGAGCAAAAGGAACTTCGATTATCGAAAATATTGAGCAAATTGATAGAGGTTATCAGAATATTGACACTCGTTTGAATGCAATTGGGGCGGAGATAATCAGGTTATAATTTCGATGTTGGATTTTCGTTTTTCGATGTTAGGTTTAGTAAAGAGGCTTAGTCAAAATATTTGACTAAGCCTCTTTACTTGTTACTTCTTTTTGCTTGAAGAACCAATATTAAATCCTAAATGAAAATCTGAAAGTCCAGTACCTTCAAATTTATTATTACCAAAAAGGAATCCAGCTCCCAAAGAAAGTCCCAAATAAATCCCGCTGTTATAAACTCGTTGAATTCCCCACACGCCGCCGAGTGCAAAACCATTATTATACGTCGTGAATTGCTCTTTGTTGACAACGGGTGCAAATCTATATTCTCCTCTCAATGCTAAGAAATTCCCTGAATTATTATTGATATTTTTTCCCTTACCTAACCGTTTTTCAAAATTATAATAATTCCTAAAATCCACTGTAGCTTTTGGTGCTAAGCCATAATAGCTGTTGTATGTTTTAGGATTTGAATTTCCAATTTCTTCAAAACGAGAAATCAAATTCAATTCACCAGCAAAAAACACAGTCTGATTTCTGCTAATCGCCGTTTCATACGTAATGGCGGGAGACAAAATACTAATATTCGTTACCGACTTCGTGGTTGAAGCCACATCCTGAGCAGTGAATTGTTGAGCATTTGAGACGAAGGCAATGCTGATTAACGCAAGTGTACTGATTAATATATTCATAAGAGTTTAGTTTTATTGTTTTTATAAAGATGACATTTTGATTTGAATTTTCCCCTATCCTTGAATTAAAACTTACTGAAACTTATCTTTTGAGGGTCATATTCTCTTGATTTATTAATTATACGAAACGGTAATTAATTGAATATATCACATTAAAATTTAATAACTTTATCTTTCATTAAATCGTTAATAAAACATAAGAATATATTTAAAATTGATGATATATTTACTAAATTAATTACATCAAACTTAAAATAGTACAATTATTATGGTAGAAAATCTTTTTAAACTTGACTTTTCTCAACCTTCAATTTTCTTGACTTTATGTTTAGTGATGTTTGTTTTAATCACATCTCGATACTTTATATTAGGCGGCATTTTCCACCTTTATTTTTACATTTGGAAACGAAAAGAATGGGAAAATCGGAAGATAAACAAGAAAGAATATCCAAATAATCAGTTCAAAAAAGAAGTATTTTGGTCGATGTTAACGGCTGTCATCTTTTCAATTGTTGGAGCAATTTCAGGCTTAGCTTGGCAACGAGGATATACGGCTATTTACTTGAACATTAATGATTATCCTCTTTGGTGGTTTCCAGTAAGCATTTTTATTGCCATGTTTATTCACGAGACATACTATTATTGGCTCCACCGTTTGATGCACAACCCCAAGATTTATAAACAAGTGCATCAAATCCATCATGATAGCAAAATTACTTCTGCGTGGACTGCCTTTTCATTCCATCCCGTTGAGGGGCTTTTGGAGTCGCTGATTATGCCTGCAATAATTATGATAGTTCCTATGCACCTTTATGCAATCATTTTTCATCTAAGTATAATGACTTTCTCGGCGGCAATAAATCACCTTGATATTGAAATTTATCCGAAAAATAAGTTCGGAAATTTGTTTGGAAAACATGTTATTGGAGCAACGCACCATAGCCATCATCATAAATTTTACCGTTATAATTTTGGACTATATTTTACCTTTTGGGACAAATGGAGTAAGACTGAAAGTCCCAATTTTGTGAAGGATTTTGAAAGTAGAGGAGAATAAAAATATTTGAAAAGGTCAGAAAAGAAAAAGGGAAGAACAGAGGTATTTAGCCTTCATTCTTCCCTTTTCCCATTTTTCCTAATCCCTTTTAACGGAGGTCGTTCACTTCAACGCCAGGATATTTACTTTTATCAAAAACAAAATATTTATCGTCAACAGAAACGTTGGGCGTAAATTTATTAACTTTAAAAGTCTGACGTTTTCCGTTTTTATCTGTAATCACCCAACTTTTAACTGACTTATCTTTCTTGTTCAATTTAATTTTTACCTTTGAAACTTGAGTTCCTTTTTTCTCAGGCGACATTTCAATTACTTCATAAGATTCGCCACCTTCTTTCACTTCTTGAACGAAAACATAACGGAATCCCTTTTTGTCAAATGTGTAAACTTTCGCAGGATTCAAATCTGATTCGGAAGGTTCATAATCAGAAATATTAACTTCATTCGTTTCTTTTATATACGTTGAAACTTCTTTACCATTATTATAAATCTCTTGACCGCCCGTTTTTAAGCGATATTTCGTTCCTTTTACGGTAATATTTCCTTGTAATGTTTGTGCTGAACCATCCGTTCCATACGTAAATGAAGCTCCAAAAGTTTTCATAGATTTGTACTTTTGCTGCATGGCATCTATTATAGCACCAGCTTTTGTATCTTGTGAAAATGCCCCAAAAACGTTAATTAACAGGCAAATAGCAAGAAAAAGGATTTTATTTTTCATTTTTATGGAATATATAATTTGTACTTTTTTTATTAGACAAAGTTAATGAGAAAAGGTTTGAATAATCGTTAATAAAACGTAAATATCATCAAAAGGTTCAATTTGCCGTTGAACATTTTGATGATATTTAAAGCACTTTTCCCATAAAATCAACCAAAAAAATGCGTAAAATTTGATTTGAGCTAATACCTAATTTAATTTTTGCTTTTAATTTCTTTCCAACCACTGCTTTTTACTTCGTGCCATTCGCCTACTTTTAAATCTTTAAATCCGCTTTTCTTTAAGTCACTCAAATCGCTACTTTTGATTTCAGTCCATTTTGAAGATTTATCAAACAATTCATTACTTGGAAAAGTAATCTCTTCTTGATTGGCTTTTTGCCATTTTATTTTAGCATTTTTCAAATCTCCCTTAACAAAATTATCATAACTTTCTTTTTCAAGTTGATGTGATGAAAGTACTTTCTGAACTTTTTTTGTTTTATTTTTTATAGTTGGGTCTGCTTGAACTTCGGTTGCAGCCTCAACAGTTGCCCTTTTTATGGAAGCCTTGACCGTATCAGAAAAGGTTGTTTCTTTCAAACCTTCTTCGATAGATATAAAGAAAACGGGATCAAGCGATTTCATAATTTGTATGGTCGCAATTTGTACGTCCGTCTTTTTTCCGACGTAATTATCCAAGAATAATTTGGTAACTTCGAGCCTTCTTCGCTCTTTTTCTAAGGCAATATTTTGTAATTGTGTGGTTTGTTGTGAGAAAAAACCACACAATAATTGAGCTAACGGAATTCCAACGGATGCAATGAGGGCGGCAATGCCAATTCGAGCTGATTCTGTTTTTTTTGCTTCTTCTGCCATGACTTATGGAATTGTGGTTATGATTGATTAGCAATTTATCGAGAAATGTTTTGTTATTTTCTTGATCGGTTAAAAAAGAAGTAAAAAGTTATTTTACGTAAAAATTTATAGAAAATTCATCGCAATGAGAACATTCAACATTCCAAAATTGGAAAGAATAATAAAACATTACAAACTGAAAAGCAAACGACAAGTTGATTCACTTATACTTTTTACAATGGATCAAAAAACGTTGAAAGATGCCATTAATGTTTCAACTAACTCAATTGATGAAAATAATAAACTGCATTTCCATCAAAGAAGAGTGGAAAAATCTGAACTTTACAATTTTGCCAACAGATTGATGTTAAGAGAAAATGAGATAAATTCTGCTAATACTTTTGATGATATTTATGAGATAATTAATTCTGAGAAAAACGAATATATCACAGAATTAACTGTGTATGATGTTGCCCAAAGAATAGGGGCGTTCAAGAATATTTACCCTGATAAAATTTATTTGCAAAGTGGAACAAAAGTAGGGGCAGAGAATCTATTGGGAAGATTAGGCGATATAAAATTTTTGTTAAGAGAAGATTTGCCAAGCCCTTTTCAACGTCCAGAATTTACATCCGCAGACATTGAAGAAATACTTTTTCAGTATAAGGATGAATTTGAATACTGTGTAAAATAAACTTATTTGAACATGATAAATGTTGAAACAGCCTACGAAATATGCCTCTCGATGCTTGGAAGTGAAGAATATGAGCATTTTGGCAAAGTCGGATTCAATACAAAAGCAGGCACATTTGCTACACTGAACCTTGACCAAAAATGGTGTACTTTAAAATTTACGCCAGAACAACAAGAAGAATACTCGGAGCATCATGCCATTTTTCCAGTACCAAACAAATGGGGAAAACAAGGCTGGACACATTGCGATTTAGAAAAAATTAGGAAGGATGAATTTGCGGAATTTATTAAAATTGCTTTGCAAAATATTTTGACTAAAAAACTAAAAAAGAGAACAAATAAAATTTAGTTGTATGTGAAAATAACTTTGTAATCTATGAAAACTTTGTGGTTGAAAAAAAGAAAACCCGCCAAAAAAATTGACGGGTTTTGACTATATACCTAACCACTATTTAATTTTTTTCTTTTTAAATATACTTGAACACAAATCAAAAATAACTAATAAATTGATAAATGTCAAGCGAAATATAATTTTATAACACATTCTTAACATTAGTGAACGATAATCCCCACGCATCTGAAACGCCTTGATAGACTATTTGTCCTTCAATAATGTTCAATCCTTTCGCCAATTCCTCATTATCCTTACAGGCTTTTTTCCAACCTTTATTCGCCAACTGAATAGCGTAAGGAAGTGTAGCGTTTGTGAGTGCTAAGGTAGAAGTATAAGGAACAGCACCTGGCATATTTGCTACGCAGTAATGCACAATTCCATCAATTTCAAAAGTAGGATTTTCATGGGTTGTTGGTGTACAAGTTTCAATGCAACCGCCTTGATCAACTGCAACATCAACCACAACCGTTCCTGGTCGCATTTCTTTTAACATTGCTCTCGTAATTAGGTGCGGTGCTTTGGCTCCTGGAATCAAAACAGCTCCTACAATCAAATCAGACACTTTTATGGCTTCACGAATGTTATATTCATTTGACATGACGGTATCAACATTTGCTGGCATAACGTCTTCTAAATATCGCAATCTTGGCAAACTTACGTCCATTATTGTTACGTTTGCACCCAATCCAGCTGCCATTTTTGCCGCCTGTGTTCCCACAATTCCCCCACCTAAAATCAACACATTGGCGGGTTTAACACCTGCAACCCCACCCAATAAAATACCTCTTCCACCCATTGGTTTTTCCAAATATTTTGCTCCTTCTTGAATCGCCATACGTCCTGCAACTTCTGACATTGGCACTAATAATGGCAAACTTCTATCCGTTTTTTCTACGGTTTCATACGCCAAACATATTGCTTTTCGCTCAATCATGGCGTGCGTTAATTCTTCCGAAGATGCAAAATGAAAATAAGTAAAAAGTAGTTGATTCTCTTTAATTAACTGATACTCAGACAATATTGGCTCTTTTACTTTGCAAATCATTTCGGCAATAGCGTAAGTTTCTTCGATATTAGGAAGAATTGTTGCTCCTGCACTCACATATTCTTCATCTGAAAAACCACTGCCTGCACCAGCCTGCGTTTGAATGTAAATGGAGTGACCATTTTTCTTAAATTCGGAAACTCCTGCGGGTGTAACTGCCACACGGTTTTCATTATTCTTAATCTCTTTTGGAACACCAATTATCATAATCTTAGTTTTTAGTGATTTATGAAGTTGAATTTTCTATCAACCCTTAAACCATTTTTATAAATAAAGCGAAATACAAAATTAAGAAAACAGGAAATAGTTTTGCAATAATCAAAATAATAAGAAAAAGATAAAATATTTTATTAAATTTAAAGAAAATTATACTAAATAGTAAATCAAAATTAATTATTAAAAGTAAATTTTACTTATGACACTCGACACTAATGATATTCGGATATTACAATTACTTCAAGAAAATGCACAATTAACTTTGAAAGAAATTTCTCAGAAAATTAATCTTTCCATGACACCTACCCATGAACGCATAAAAAGGTTAGAAAACGAAGGAGTTATTGAAAAATACGTGACAATTTTAAATAAAAAAATGTTGGGCAATCCGATGACGGTATATTGCAATATCACCTTGGATAAACAACAAAAAAATCATTTCGAGGAATTTGAGAAAGCAATTAAGGAATTTCCAGAAGTAATAGAATGCAGTGTAATTTCTGGAAATTATGATTATTTATTAAAAGTAATTGTTAAAAATATGGAAGCCTATAATGAATTTTATCAGAAGAAACTCTCTGATTTACAAAGTGTTGCACATATTAGTAGTTCTTTCGTGATGTCGGAAGTTAAGAATACAACGGTTCTTCCATTAGCCCCCTAACCCCCAGAGGGGGAATAATATATTGAAAGTATATTTCCATTAATATATCTCAACTCTATTTTATGTTTTACTATTTGCTATATTTTTCATTCCCACTCTGGGGGTCAGGGGGCTATTATTTCCCCGTGCGTTGCTTTAATCACAGTTCTTAGAAGTGGTTTAATCATTTTCATAACACTCAAAGCAATTTCAGAAACGACTTCATTACCAAATAATTTCTGGACGTTTCTACCAACCCAAAGACGGTTTTTAAAATGCTGTTTCCAATCTTTTTGATAGTTTTTTTCTACTAAATTTCTATCATTAAAATTCTCTAATATATTGTCAGACAGTAACTTAGCTCCATGAATTGCCATTGCCATTCCATTTCCACACAAGGGCGTAATTAATCCCGCAGCATCACCTGCCATAAGAATATGATTTTCAATGGTTGTCTTTGGCGAAAAAGAAATTTCGTTAATTACCTCTGGCTTATCGTAAAGAAATTCTGATTCTGTAAATATTTTCTGTAAATGAGGATTTTTCCAGAGAATATTTCTTTCCATTTCTGTAATCGTTCCGTACTTTTTTAGATTTTCACGAGTGGTTAAATAACACAGACAATATTTATCATCTTCAATTGCTGAAATACCACAATAGCCATCTTTAAAATTATGAAGAGCAATTAAATCCTTTGGAAAATCGGTTTTGATATGATATTTCACGCCAATATATGGGCTTCTTTTATTGAAAAAATCTCTTTTTAATGTAGCATCTAATTTTGTTCTTTTTCCGAATGTTCCAATAACGTATTTGCTTTCAAAAGTGTTGAATGAGGTTTTTATTGTAAATTTATCCTCCTTAAAATTAATATTCTCAACGGTATTTTCTAATAAAAATTCAACACCAACTGATTTTGCTAAATGATATAATTCTTCATCGATTTTATAACGACTTATGCCAAAACCGCCTAAATCTAAATCAGTTTCCAGTACTCTACCAGAAGGTGATGTAAATTGAAATTTTGAAATTTCTTTTACTTGTAGTTTTTCAAAATTTAAGCCAACTGACTCTAAAAATGGTCGAGTTTCATTAGAAATATATTCTCCACATACCCGATGAAACGGATATTTTTTCTTTTCAATGACCAACACTTTCTTGCCACTTCTTGATAGTTGTATGCTACTGACTAAACCCGCTAATCCTCCGCCAATGATGATGATATCGTACATGTATTAATTTTTGAATTATGAATAGTAATTAAATAAACGCATGAATTAGCAATTGAGTTTGAATTTTTAAACCATTCACTAATAACCAATCACTTATCACCAACAATAACAACAATAATTCGTAAATTTAGGTCATGGAAACTCCAATATATCACATCGTTAACCCAATCTGGTGGGAAACTTTTTTAAATAAAAATTATTATGAATCTGAAACTTTAACGGAAGAAAATTTCATTCATTTATCTACTTTGGAGCAAGTAAATGGCACTTTGGCAAACTATTTTAAAGGTTCAAAAAGATTATTTCTTTTACATATTGATGCGTCAAAGTTAACCTCAAATCTTGTGTATGAGGATTTATTTGATACTGGAATTGCCTTTCCTCATTTGTATGGACGTTTGAATAAAGATGCTATAATCGAGGTTCAAGAGTTGTTGGCGGATGGGGATGGAGTTTTAAAGGTCTGAGCATTTATGTCATTGCGAGTGCAACGAAGCAAACTTTTGGATTGATGCAAAAGATTTTAAACTTAAATTTCAAGTTCTGTTATTACAAATGTGGTGAATCAAAGTTTCGCAAACCAATCTGTATAATTAATGCAAATAAATTTAATAAATAATCTTTCTAAGCTCAAAGTTATCAGCATCAATCCAAAAGATTGCTTCGTTGCACTCGCAATGACAGAGTTCTTGAACTTTTAAATAAAACTTTACACCC
Source organism: Arcicella sp. (assembly GCA_025354645.1). Taxonomy (GTDB): domain Bacteria; phylum Bacteroidota; class Bacteroidia; order Cytophagales; family Spirosomataceae; genus Arcicella. Next base: position 11,414 of record JANXML010000103.1, read on the forward strand.
CTTTTCGACGTTTTGAATACATAAAACACGATTTAGAAAAATCGTAGTACCCAAAAAAATAACAATGCTTTACCCACAAAATATAGAAATAAAATTAGGTTTTGATAAAATTCGTGAACGACTTAATGAACTATGTGTCAGTACATTAGGTCGTAATTTTGTTGAAAAAGTTCGCTTTTCGGATAATTATGATTTGATTCAGAAAATGATTCGTCAAGTGGATGAAATGAAGAATATCCTGCAATTTGAACCTACGGCTTTTCCTTCTCAAAATTATTTAGATGTTAATTATCAACTCTCAAAAGCCGCCATTGAAGGGGCTTTTTTAACCGAAGAAGAGTTTTTTAATGTCAAACTTTCCCTCAGAACCATTCAAGAATGCTTGCGTTTTTTTGATAAAAAAGAACCAGAAGAATTTCCACAATTGCGGGAATTGGTTGGTACGGCTTTTTTGGAAAGAAATAAAGATGAAGAAAATGCAAAACAAGTTCAAGCCCCAATGATAGCGATTCGTGCATTACTGGATTCTCTGGATAAAATCATTGACGACCGAGGCAAATTGAAAGACAATGCCAGTTCGGAGTTACAGGCAATTCGTAAAAGAATGCAAGTTCAAGAAAATGATTTACGGAAAACCTTAGACAGAATCTTGAAAAATGCCCGTGCAAATGGCTGGATTTCAGATGATTTTTCGTTGACTTTGCGGGGTGGAAGGATGGTGATTCCAATTGCTGCGGAACACAAAAGAAAAATAAAAGGCTTCGTTCATGATGAATCTGATACTGGCAAAACGGTTTTTCTTGAACCAACGGAAGCTTTGGATGCCAACAACGAAATTCGAGAATTAGAGTCTGCTGAAAAGCGTGAGATTGTGAGAATTTTGATGGAATTAACCAATCAAATGCGTCCGCACATACCCGTTTTGCGTAAGGCTTATACTTTTTTAGGCATTATAGATTTTATTAGAGCCAAAGCAAGATTGGCAATTGAAGTTAATGGAATTGCTCCGTTAAGCCTTAATAGTCAAGTAGTTGACTGGAAGAATGCAGTGCATCCATTGTTGTATTTATCATTTAAAAAACAAGGAAAAGCGGTTAAACCTTTAACGATAACCCTTAATGCTGAAAATAGAATTCTTTTAGTTTCTGGACCAAATGCAGGTGGTAAATCTGTCACTTTAAAAACACTTGGTTTGTTGCAATATATGTATCAGTGTGGACTTTTAGTGCCGATGGCGGAGCATTCAACAATTGGAATGTTCCGAAACGTTTTTATTGATATTGGTGATGAACAAAGCCTCGAAAATGATTTGAGTACCTATTCATCACATTTAACAAATATGAAGTATTTTCTATTAAATTCTGATAGAAAAACACTTTTTTTGATTGATGAATTTGGAACGGGAACTGAGCCAAGTTTGGGCGGTGCTATTGCGGAAAGTATCTTGGAAGATTTGAATAAATCAGGGGCTTATGGAGCAATCAATACGCATTATACCAACTTAAAAACCTTTGCCGACAAAACCGATGGAATCACAAATGGTGCTATGCGTTATGATGCTGAACATTTGGAACCCATGTATGAATTGGAAATTGGAAAACCTGGAAGTTCTTTTGCGATTGAGATTGCCTATAAGATTGGTTTACCAAAAGCAATTATTGATAAATCGAAACAAAAGATTGGTAATCAGCAAGTTAGCTTCGAGAAATTGTTAAAAGAATTGGAAATTGAACGTAAAGTCTTTGCCGATAAAAACGTCGAAAATGCAACTAAACAACGAAAACTTGACCAATTATTAGAACAATATACGTCCTTAAAAACCTTTCTGGATAACGAGAAAAAGACCATTTTGAACACCGCAAAATTGCAAGCAAAGGAGTTGGTGAAAAATGCAAATCAGAAAATTGAAGCAACCATTAAAGACATCCGTGAGCAAGGGGCTGATAAATTAGCAACTAAAGAAATCCGACAAGAACTACAAGATTTTCAAGAAGGATTGAACGTTGAGAAATTGGTTATCAATAAAACTAATGTTACACAAAATGATAAAACTGAATCAGAAAATGTTGAAAAAGACGTTATTGAAGTAATTGCAGGTGAAATTACAATCGGTTCATTAGTGAGAATTAAAGGGCAGGAGGCATTAGGTGAGGTGATTGGCATGAGAGGAAAGGATGCAGAAGTTGCCATTGGTGAATTGAAAACTACTGTAAAATTAAATCGCTTAGAGAAAATTTCTCGGAAAGAATTTAAACAAAAAATAGCTCCCAAATCGAAATTTGTTGGGGTTGATATGAACGATAAAATGATGAATTTTTCGTTTAATCTCGATTTGCGAGGTAAACGAGGCGATGAAGCATTAATGGAAGTTGATAAATTCATGAATGATGCTTTAATGCTTGGTCAGGACGAATTAAGAATTGTTCATGGTAAAGGCGACGGTATTTTAAGAACTTTGATTCGTAATCATTTGCGTGGATATAAGCAAGTAGCTAAGACCCAAGACGAACATGCAGATAGGGGTGGTGCAGGGGTAACGCTTGTGAGTATGAGGTAGAGGAAGCTGATAAGTTGTTGATTTATAAATTGTTATGCTTTTAAATAAATTAACTTTTAATTCTGACTTACAACTTCTCAACTTAAAATTTAACAAATTATTAATAATGAATATAAAAAAGTACGCTCTCCTATTCCTCTTTTTTTTTATTACTCAAATACTTTTTGCACAGGATAATAAAAGGTATTTAGCCTTTTCATTGGTTAATCTCGAACATCGAAATCCGCAGTTGAACGACATCAATCAAGCAGCTGATTTAGGGATGAATGCGTTTGTAATTAGTATTCGTAAAGATGTGATTGTAGGTAAAAAAGTCAGTGCGACAAATCCTTGGAAACAATATGACGACCAGATTGCAACTGCTCGAAGTCGAGGTATGAAAATCTGTTTTAGAATCGTTTTTGCCACTTGGTGCAACAATAAAACTGTTGGTGAACCACTTGATAATAATGTGCCAACTTGCAGTGGTTTTGATGCCTCAGATAGAATGTTAGGCATTGATGCTAAGGGAGTTGCAAGAGTTCATCAACAATCATTTGGATACACTGGCTGTGATGTTTTTGATGATTGTGGACAGATGTTAACCACCAGTCTTTCAGCTCAAAAAACGCTTGTTGAAATGCAAGATTTTACGAAAGAAGTCTTGCAAAGATATAAACCAGTTATTGATGCTGGGGATGTCATTTATTTCTCCGCCGTGATTACCCCCGAACAAGAATTTGGTTTTCCATTTGTTACTACTAAGGGCTTAGATGGCAATTCTTATTCGCTTTTTGATTATTCTCAATCGATGATTTTAGGATTTAGAGAATGGTTAAAAGCAAAATATTCTAACGATTTCAACAAACTAAAAACATCATGGGGAACTTATTCTAATACTTTCATAAGTTTCAATACGCTTGAACCTCCAAGACCATTAGGACAATTTAATTGGTCTGTTTTTTTAGTCGGACAGGCTGGAAATGATTGGTACATTTATCGTCATAATCTCTTGAAAGGCTATTCAAATGCCTTTTTGAAAACTGTTAAGAATTTTGATAGTCGTTTAAAAGTTATAAATGATTATGGTTCTTTAAACGACCAGCCTTCAGTTCAGCGAGGTACTTTTGCTTTCAAAGATATTGGTGAAGGAACTGATGGCATAAAAATGAATAGTTCGCCATACCAAGATCACAAGTTCATTATGGATGTTGCCAGAACAAATTTTCCAGATAAATGGGTGATGATGGAAGTGGAATCTTTCAAAGATAGAACGGACTTACAAGAACAACATTTCACAGAAGCCTTTACGCACGGTGCAAAATTGGTTGGAGCCTTCGCATTCGATGTAGTGAACAATCAAGCTCATCGTGAAATGTTGAAACGAATGACTGATAAATTTATTAAAGGCAATCAAGAAGTTGAGAAAATTGTGACCTGTGGCACCACCACCAGTTCTGTTTACGAATTATTAGAAGATGGAGGTTGTGCTTTCAAAAAATCTGACCCAAATAGTGATTGTCGTTCATACAAGGATTGGGCAAGTCTTAGAAAAGCCAACGGCGACAAACCCGTAAAAGTTTTTTTGGATGAGAGTTTTGTTACTGGAAAACCGTTTAAATTATCTTCAACCGAATTATCGGCTTGTGGTTCAATAGCTAACTTTAAAGAAGTTTATTCGTCTGATTGTCAAAAAGTTGGGAATAAGCCAAAAGCTAATCCTGACTTGAAAGGAATGATTGAGACTTCATCTTGCGATAGAATTACAGGATGGGCTATCAATACGAAAAATCTTGATGAAATTCAATTGATTGATATTTATGTAGATAGCATCAAGATTGGAACTACTCAAGCTAATGTTGGAAATCGGGCGGATTTAGTAACCACTTTCAACAATCCAAAGGCAAATTTCAAAGGTTTTAGTTTTACTTTACCCGATTCAGCTTGGTATAAATCTGGTCAAGTAAAAAGAATTTATGCTCGATTTTCCAACACTAATACACTTTTAGAAGATAGCGGCGACTTGAAAGTTCTTGCTTGTGATAGTAGAGGTTCTGGAATATGTGGTGAGCGTTTCCGATTAATTATTTCGCCAGATTCTTTAACGAATGTTTTATCAAAAGCGGTAGAATACAAAATTTCAGTTTCATCAAACACAAAATGGCAAATATCGAAAAACGTTAATTGGTTGAGTACGAACGTAGATACAGGAAGTTATAATAGTGGGTTTGTTTTAAAAATTACGGCAAATCCAGATACAGGTACACGCAAAGGGAGAGTTATTTTGACCGCTGGAAATATCACAAAAAGCATCAACATTGCTCAAAAAGGAGTAGGGCAACCATTTCTAACAGTTTCACCCGATTCTATTTCAAGAATTTCATCAGTAGGGGCAGAGTTTCGTGTCGTGGCTAATTCAAACGTGAGAATTTCCTTGACTAAAAACGTGTCTTGGATTATAACTGACCAAACTTCAACAATTGAAAATGTTTCTTTTGGTTTAAAAATAGAATCAAATCCAGAGACTTCTACTCGCCAAGGAAGATTGATTTTGACGGGGCAGGGTGTTAGAAAAATATTTTATATTACCCAAGTTGGAAAAGGACAGCCTTGCTTGGGTTGCAACGGTTCGCTTGATACGGATAAACCTTTCAATGATCCGAATGAAATTGCTGGACGACTTGCACCTGTGACATACAGAGGATGGGTTGAATCTGTTAATTGTTGTAGTATAAAAGGCTGGGCTTTTGATTCACAGAATTACGACGATATTTTGTCAGTTGATATTTATTTAGATAAGCAAAAAATTGGCTCGGCGGTTGCTAATATTGGTTATCGTTCCGACTTGGCTTTTAATTATCAGAGCGATAAATTGTTGTATAAATCCTTCTGTTTTCCAGTCCCCAAAAATACCTTGGATTCATTCAAAAACGGGAAAGATAAGCAATTATATGTCCGTTTTGGAGGAACAATTACGAAATTATTCTCGCCAGAACAACGATATTTGAATTGCAAACCTGACCAAGTTTGTGCGGAAGGTCAGAATTGTGAAGAAGTAAGTTATCAAGATTATTTGGAAAATGTGTATCCAAATCCAAGTAAGGATAAGTATAACATTTCTTTATATTCCTTAAAAAAGCAAATCGCAACGTTCAAATTGGTTAATAATCAAGGACTACTTTTAAAGACTTTTCAATATGATGTGATTAATGGATTAAACAATATTGAGCTTGACGTAACAGGAGTGAAAAATGGCGTTTTGTTGCTATCAATTATGATGGAAAATGGCAATAGATTGTTTAAAAGATTAGTTAAAATAGAATGAAAGGAGAAAGGAGGAATGAAGAAATAATCTTTCTTACAATCATCCCATTTCCCTTTCTCCCTTTTCCTTTTCTCCCTTCAAAGCACGTTGGAAGTTTGCTCCTTAATTTTCTCTAATTCATCCTTCATATTTACTACAATTCTTTGTAAAATAACATCGTTTGCTTTTGAACCTATGGTATTTATTTCTCGTCCAATTTCTTGTGATAGAAAGTTTAATTTCTTGCCGTTTCCTTCTTTTAAAACGTCTTTAAAATAGTTTAAATGAGTTCTAAGACGAACTTTTTCTTCCGAAATATCGTATTTTTCAATGTAATAAATCAGTTCTTGTTCAAAGCGGTTTTTGTCAAATTCTTCGTCTCCCATTAACTCCATTACTGACTTTCTCAAACGTTCTCGAACGGCAGGAATTCTGGTTTTATCTTGGGCTTCTGCCTCCGTTAAAAGCTCGCCAATTTTATCTATATATTCCACAAATTTATCAGACACGATAGAACCTTCTCTTAATCGGAATTTCGTGCATTCTGTAATAGCATCATTTACGGTTTTCAAAATCTGTTGCCATTCAGCAATTGCCTGTTCTTCCGAAGCTACTTCTGTATTGAAAGCATTTGGTAAAGTCAAGGCAATTTTAAATAATTCGACTCGGTCATCACCACTAAAAACTTCCGAAGATTCTATTAAATCCTTCATGTAGGCATTTACCAAAGGGCGATTAATACTCGTGCCTGAACTGGCAACATCGGAATAATTAGTCGTAAGATTGAATTCAATTTTACCTCTTTCCAACGCCTGAGTTAAAAGATTTCTGATTTCTATCTCTCTGAAAGACAGACTTTTAGGAATTCTACAATAGATGTCAGTAAATTTTGAGTTTAGAGATTTTACTTCGGCTGTAACGGTTAAACTACTTGATTCTGAAACAGATTTACCAAAGCCTGTCATTGATTTTAACATTCGATTTTTTGTTTTTGAGTATAGTTATTGGTTATTAGTTATCGGTTATTAGTTAATTTATCCAAATGAAAGAAATGAAAATTTACTATTAATAAATAACTAAAACCAATAACTAATTGTGAAATTTGAATTAAAAAAATCAATATCGCATTGGATTGATTTTGATGCAAGATACATAAAAAAGAGTTATGAAATTGAACCGTTATAATTCAACTCATAACTCATAAATACAATGTTAAATAAGTCTTTTTTACTTCCCGAAAGTTTCTTCTACTTTCGGGAAGTTTGATCTGAATTAACTTCCCGAAAGTAAAAGGAACTTTCAGGAAGTTTGCCAGTAAATGACCTTTTGCAAAAAACTGAAAGTAACTCACTTAACAGTGTAATAAATAGATTGATTTTAAGAATTTATATCTTTCTAATTTTAATATTTCTATACCAAACTTTGTTTCCGTGGTCTTGCAAAACGATGTGTCCTTTGGTGTAAGTCCCCCACATGGGGTCGTCTTTAAATTTACTTTCTGCCACCGCTTTTTTGTATTCATCACTTCCAATTGTATATTCAATAACGTTTCTGCCATTAAGAAATAACTTCACGTTACCATTTTTTTGCATAATTTTAGCAGTATTCCATTGTCCTTGTGGCTTCACATTTTCGGGTTCATACTTGAAAATATCGTAAAGATTTCCTGAACGATGTTTTGGAATTTTACCGTCGTCGTGTTTATCATTATCCAAAACTTGAAATTCTGGACCTGTATTCCACGAGTAAGGATGCTTTTTTTGATCGTCTTCTTGGGCATTAAAAATAATTCCAGAGTTTCCACCTTCCGAAATTTTCCAGTCAATTGTGAACTCATAATTCTCATAAATGCCGTCTGTAGTAATTTCTCCGCCACCTTTAGACATCCAACCTTCTTTGAAAGTATTGTCTAAGGTGATTGTATTTTCTGAAACTTGCCATGCTCCTCCCAAATCTGTTTTATAAAAATTACGCCAACCTTTCATTGTTTTTCCATCAAAAAGAAGTTTCCAGCCCATCTTTTTCTCTTGGGGCGTTAAAGTATTTATTTTCTGTGAGAAGACAGAAAATGAAGTTATTAATAAAAAGAAAGTGATGTTTTTTTTCATTGGTTTTTGGTTTTAGGGAAGGCATTCGCTTTATTTAGAAATTTATTTATAAACTACTCCATCTTTCATCACAAAAGATACTTTTCTCATCATTTTAATATCCTGCAATGGGTTTCCATCAGTGGCAATAATATCGGCAATTTTGCCAACTTCAATAGTTCCTAAATCTTTTTGATTTCCAATAATCTCTGCTGGAATGATTGTAGCGGCTTTTATTGCTTCCATTGCTGGCATACCCGCCTCAACCATATACTGAAATTCGTAGGCATTATACCCATGAACCGATACTCCCGAATCCGTTCCAAAAGCAATTTTTACACCCGCTTTATACGCTTTTGCAAAAGTTGCTTGAATAATTGGACCCGTTTCCAAAGCCTTGGGAACAACTAAAGGATGATAATAGCCTGGAATCTTTGCGGAGTCTGCAACAGTTTTGCCTGCAATAATGGTTGGTACTAAATACGTTCCATATTTTTTCATTAATTCTATGCCTTCATCATCCAAAAAAGTGCCGTGTTCGATGGTTGTAACGCCACCTCGAACGGCTCTTTTAATGCCTTCCGCTCCGTGTGCATGAGCAGCAACATGAAAGCCGTAATCTTTGGCAGTTTCAACGATTGCTCTAATTTCTTCTTCGGTAAATTGGGGTGCTTTACCATTTTTGGCAATACTCAAAACGCCACCCGTTGCCGTGATTTTAATACAATCTGAACCTTCTTTATAACGCTGGCGAACTGCCTGTCGACACTCATCAACTCCATTGACAACACCAGTAAGATACTGATTATCAAGCGTATATTTATCTGCGAGTCCATTTGAAGGATCTCCATGTCCGCCAGTAGTTGCGATAGTTCTGCCTGATGTGAAAATTCTTGGACCAATTACTGTTCCTTTATTTATGGCATTTCTCAACGCCAGATTTACGCCCGAACCTCCCATATCACGTACACTGGTGAAGCCTGCCATTAAAGTGGTTTTAGCATATTTTGCGGCATCAAAAGCAATGTCGGCTTGATTCATTTGGTATCGTTTCATCTCACCGCCCTTACTGATTTCGTTTTCTAAATGGACGTGCATATCGACAAGTCCAGGCATTACGGTTTGAGATTTTAAATCAATCACTTTGTCCGTTCCAGAAGGAGAAGAGTAACCTTTTTGAATGGCAGTAATTTTTTTGCCTTCAATTACAATCGTCATTTGGGATTGTGATTCGTTTTTTATGGCATCAATCAGGTTTTCACAGTGGATGAGCGTTTTTTGAGCAAAAGAAGAAGTAGCTAAAAAGCATACACTCGCAATGATGAGTAGTTGTTTTTTCATTTGTTGGTTATTTGGGAAGATAATTTAGTTGGAAATATTCAGTAAGCAGTATTGTTGTCAACTTTTACTGAAACATTAGTTCTATGTAAAAATAGAAAAAGGTCAATTAAAATCTGACTTTTTGTAAAATTATTTTATCAAATTATGGATTAGCAACTTCACTTCTCTTAAAGTCTTTTCATCAATAATTAATCCTGGCTTAATTTTCGTTTTGGGATTTGAAATCAAAAGGGACGTTTTCTCATCAATTTTAGCTTCAACAACCTTCAAGGTTTCCAACAAAGATTGATGCCCTTTTTCGCCAGAAGTGGAGGCTGTGATTAATGCGGTAGGTTTTTGAGAAAATTCCATCGTTGAAACTGTCCAATCCAAAGCATTTTTTAAGGTTCCAGGCACCCCCATTGCATATTCAGGCGTACAAATTAAAATGCCATCCGCTTCTCGTAATTTATTTCTAAACTCTGTAACAAAAGTTGGGGTATATTCTGGATTATCAATATCTTGATTGTAGTGGGGTATATAATCAATTTGCGTAAAAATCTGTAGTTCGATTATGTCTTTTTCTAATATTTTGATGATGTTCAATAATTCTAAATTGATGGAATTTTGGCGTGTGCTACCGCAAATAGCAAAGATTTTTTTCATAGTTTTTAGGTTTAAGTTAACAGAATTTACTGTTTTAATTGTTATTTCAATCATTAAGTTATTTGACTGATTACCATTAAGCCGATTGCCGAAAGCCAACTGCCAAAAGCCTTCTAAAATGCCTCTGCAATAAAGAAATAGATGTTTTGTTGTCCATTTCCAAAGCCATAATCCATTCTAAGATTTACGTTTTCTTTTCGGTTAATTTTAAAACGAAAACCTCCTCCGTAACTTGGTTTGACGTTTTTTAGTTCAAAATCACCCATAGCGTCTGAAATTCCACCAGCCCCTGCAAAACCCACAATTCCCCATCTTTTCAAAACTTGTAAACGATATTCTGACTGCAAAGCCAATAGATTTTTATCTCTATAACTCCCTTGAAAATAGCCTCTCATAATCATATCACCGCCCATTTGGGCTAATTCATTGAAGGGAACATCTCCCACCGACAAAAATCCGTA
>JANXML010000120.1 GCA_025354645.1 Arcicella sp.
CCCTTTACACCATTCTTCTTTACATTTGGTGCTTCACAATGAGGGCAATATACTTTGACAAGAACGTAAGACATTCTACAAAGTTATCGTCCTCTTGTGATTTAACCCATATTAGAGCATACATTCTGTAACACTACCATAAAGTTTTATTGTCAATAGTGGTGTTTCCGCCACTTCCTACGGTACTTATGTATCCTGCTAATGCAGTTCCCGTTAAACGCCACCACGGCTTTATTTGATTGTAATAAGTTGTGGTTGTTGAAAAGCCATATCTGTTACCATAATTTATCTTTTTATTGGCAATAGCATTGTTTTCAGGGTTATAAGGCAAGGCGTAAAATTCATCTAATAGTTGGCTGGATGATATCTGAAAAGTATATGTTCCTGATTTTGTATCAAGTGTATGATTTAACTCTTGCCGATAATATTTTGAAGGCAATAAAAAAGGATTTCCTTCAAAATAAGTATCATCAGTAGTGTAGGTACGAAAAGGATTTAGATCCCAAAAACTTGGACGATTAATTCTACTCGTAAGTGACAGTACATAGCTCTTTTTATCATTTTGAGTGTATCGAAGAAATACTGTTGGAAAAAAATTCAAATAATTTCTATCAACCACTTTTTTACCTTCAAGCCAACCCGATGCCACAGTATTTTCAATCCGTGTACCTATTTGGTAAGTCCATTTTACGTTAATTTTTTTATTAATAGTCGCATAAATGGCATTAATATTTTCTTGATATTCAAATAAATTACTTCTACGAGTATCTTTCAACCATACATTTTCACCAATTCTATCTTCAAATAAAAGGTCATTATTTATGGTAGAAAAAGAAGTTTTTATGCCAACATCAAATGATAAACGCTTATCAATTGGACAATTAAAGTCTATTTTTATGGATTGATTGTTAATCAGTTGGGGAGAGAAGCTTCTAAACCAATTTCTGTTGTACAAGTTTTTGTTAGAAATAATGTCCAAATTTTCCGTTCTACTGATTGAATTATTAGTAGAAACATACCTTAAAGCGTCAAAATCCACACTCAATTTTTTGCCCAAAGAATCTATTTTTATTTGATAATTTATATTGGCAGAATACGTTTTTGAGGGTAGAATGTCTTTGTTATTGGTGAAGGTAAGAGAATCGTTTTTGGCATAATTATCATAACCAAAAGCATTCCTTGTGTCATTATTCTCACTTCCCGAATAATCAAATAAAATGCCAATGAACTGTTTTGGACTAATTTCATAGTCAATCCCCAAGCTAACACCAGGTGCGAGAAGCCTTATTTCGTATAGTGAATTGATAGTTCTGTCAATCAATTGTAGGTTAGTATTTGGATAATCTATAACCCTATCACCTATAAAATTTCTGTTTCGGTTAACCAAATATAAATTAGAAAAAATGTTCCATTTCCCTTTTCTATTATTGAAATAAGCACTTGCCGACTGAGAATTGACCAGCGTTTGTCTGGCACCCAAAACGGTATTTCCAATTAACCCTTCCGTCTTATTTTTTTTCAAAATAATGTTTAAAACTCCTGCCCCGCCTTCTGCATCATATTTACTTGGGGGTGTAGTCATTACCTCAATGGCTTCTAAGTTTTCGGACGGAATACTACTCAAATAATTTTTCAAAGCAGATCCCGAAAGCACTTTTCTTTTGTCGTTAATATACACAACCGCTCCTGATGTTCCGCTAATTTGAATATTTCCATCTTCCGAAACGCTAATTAATGGCGTTTTTTCTATGACTCCCCACACATTATTGCCAAAAACAATATCAGTACCAGCTACATTGAAACGAAGTCGGTCAATTTGTCTTTCCAAAATTGGCTTTTGGGAAGTAACCACTACCTCTGAAAGCAAAAGGTTATTCCGAAACTGCACATTAATTGACGTATCTATTTTCAAGTTGAAAGAAATGACGGTGTCTTTGTATGAAACACTTTTGAAAGTACACGTGTAATACCCAATTTTTAGGTTTTTGAATGAATAACAACCCGTGCTATCAGTTATTGTGTTACGTGAAATAATCGAGTTTGATTTCAAACTAACTACTCCAAAAATAATGGGTTCATTTTTAACATCTACCACTCTACCCGTAAGCGATATTTGAGATATAGCGAAATGGGTAATCAGCATTAAAAAAGAAGCATTCAGGAACTTTGACATAGAAAATAGTTTATTTAGAAATTGAGATTTAAGTAAATTGTTGCACAATTTAAAGGAGATTCTAATTTTAACAAGTCTAAAATATTTAAAAACAAATATAAATTTTTCTTCGTATAATTGTACAACAAACAACAACAAACCAACACATGAAAAACAATTTACCTAAAATAAAGCGGTTCGCCGCTTTTTTGTTTTTATTGATGGCTCAACTCAGTTTTGGGCAAGTAAAAGATGGTTATTATTTACCGCAAAATGTTACTTACGACCCCAAAATACCTACGCCACAGCAATATTT
>JANXML010000121.1 GCA_025354645.1 Arcicella sp.
CCCTTTACACCATTCTTCTTTACATTTGGTGCTTCACAATGAGGGCAATATACTTTGACAAGAACGTAAGACATTCTACAAAGTTATCGTCCTCTTGTGATTTAACCCATATTAGAGCATACATTCTGTAACACTACCAAATTTTTGACCATGCCCGTAATGTATTGGCGTGAGGTATCACCTTCAAGACCGTGGGATAATATAATTATTGAGTTATTGAATTGTTGAAATTTTGAAGATTCTATTATTGAATTGTGTTTTGACAAATCAATATCTATGAAATCTCCATCTTGTGTGTAAACTCGCTCACGTACATAATTTACGCCTTCAACTTTACGAAAAATGGATGGAAAAATAGTTTGTGACTGACCACCTGGAAGCCAAAAGGGAGGTTTATAATCGTCGGTATTAATGATTGGCATGAATTTCAAAATTAAGGCTTGAATTTACATCCAATCTTTGAATTGTTTAATATTTATGTAGAATATCCATAAATTTTCATAGAATAATCAAAATAAAAGGGCAAAAACAATAAATGTTAATGCCCTTTTGTATAGGATAGAGGAATAAATTTTTACTTATAAAATTGACTTTCGTTAGATTTTGGTTCGTTATAACCTTCCATGTCATTCAAATTGCCACGCTCAGAATGTTCAATCACATCCTGCTCCAAATCGGCAGAGTCAGTATATTCTTGCGTTTCCGCAGTTGGTTCTTGAATTGTTGTTGGCGGTTCAGTTTGAGGTCTGGCTTCGTTTGGATCATTAATTGGTCTTTGATTACCTGTTTCTTCGGTTGCGGGTTTAATCTCTGGATCTGGTTGTGTGTATCCATGATTCGTTCCTGCTTCTCTCACGGCTGCACCCATTGGTCCATCTTCCCAAGTTTTTTCTTGCGTATTAGTAATCACTTTGTTTGGCATTTCCCCACCCTGTAAATCTTTTTCAGATGGCAGATAGTCGCTTTGAATATTTTGCTGATTTTCCATGATTCTGTTTATTAGTTTTATTCTATCATGTGGTAAAACCGTTCCACTTTTTTAACGCTATCACACCCTTCACTTATTATTTTTTGTGGGAATTTTATATACAATTTAGGGAAATTGCACCTCAATTTTGGACAGGTTTATAAAAGATTACCTCAAAATATTTCTGTAAACTAAATTTTTAGTATATTCACCTAAATAATTAGTTTTTAAACTTTAAAGCTACCAAAACATGAAAAATCTTCTTATTTTTTCGTTCATTATTATTGGTTTATGTCACATTAAAAGTTTTGCCCAAAATGAAGCTCAAACCGTTGATGGATTGATGCAAAAAGGGCAGTATTCCCAAGCATTGATTTTATTGGAAAAATTGAATGTTAGCGATAGTACGCAACTCGAAATTTTGCAAAAACAAGCCTTTTGTAACTATAAATTAGGACGTTTCGCTCAGGCTAAAAAATTGTATTATACCATTTTATTGAAAAGCCCAGAATCATCAGAAATTTTACTACAAATTGCCACGATAGTGGAGAAGGAGAGCAATTTTTTAGAGGCTTTTAAATCTTACCAAAAACTAAATCAATTAGATTCAACCAATACGTTTTATTGGAAAGAGTTAGCCCGAATATGCTCTCGTATGGAACGCTCAAAAGAGGCAATTTTTTATTTAAAAAAAGCGGTTAGTTTAGACGATGATGATATAGAAGGTATTGCCAGTTTAGCAAATCTATACCTCAATATTCCGCAAGATGATTTGGCGGAGCCATTTATTGAAAAAGGCTTTAAATTGGATAGTTCTTCTATTAAAATTAGGTATCTGAGAAGTAGATTATTTTATAGAAAAAGTGATTTTAAAGGAGTTGAAAAGGATATTTCTTACGTTATGAGTTTAGGAGATTCAACCGCTTTTTACCAAAGATTATTAGGAACCGCTTATTATCAAATGAATGATATTCCACAAGCCATTGCTACTTTTAAAAGATTACTCAAAATAGGAGAGGATACTGAAAATGTAAGAGCGGGTTTGGCATTTGCTTTACTGAAATCTACGGTTAATAACCACGAAATCCTGCATGAAGCGAATGAGAATTTTAATCAAGCAATTGATTTGGGAACTTCCGATAGAATTTCTGATTATGAGTTGGGAATTGCTGATGTATATGATAAAAATGGTGATACAGAATTTGCCATTCAAAACCTTCAACGCCTCATCAATTCTCGCCCAAAAGCGGTCTTTAGATTAGCTGAAATATATGAAAAAAAGAAGAAAAACAAAGAAATGGCTTTGGTATATTATCAAGAATATGTTAGGGCGTGCGAAAAATTAAAGAAGCCAACATCTGATTGTAATTTCATTAAATTAGCCACTCGTAGAATCAATGAATTAAACCCAAAATTGAAATTAGAATTACCGAAAGTTACTGCTCAAAAAGATTCAAATGAGGTGGAAGTTGATACTGTTCGGCATGATTAATATTGAATATAAATTCTAACGCTGGCTGGCAGTTCCGCTGTGGGTTTAACCTAAAGTGAAACTGCCAGCCAGCGTTAATTGAATACTACATTCCAACCTTTGGAAAAACGGGTAAACTCTCATTCCCATCTTCGTTAACTGATTGAACAGCAAAGAAATAATTATCTTTTGAATAGGGGAGGACGATTCCATTTTTTGTTGTAAAAATCTTCTTTTGCCAAAACGGTTGGTGCGTTTCCCGCATTAAAACATAATAACCTTTCACCTTCCCAGATTTTGGAGTTTGCCAAAATAGAGTGGTTGAATTTGTCAAATTTTTTGTGTCAATCGTTAAATTTTGAACGGTTGCAGGAGCCTTCGCTAAATTAGAAAGCGTTGCCAGATTCATGGCAGTGTTTTTTCGCAAATATTCAAAGTCCATTGCCTCGGCAACATCACCATATTTAATACCTTTCTCATTCCTAACATCTTGGTGTTGATGTTCATAATTCTCATTCATTTCTGTTATTCTGACCGCTGGAAAGCCTTTTTGTACGAATGGCGTATGGTCGCCACCCCGTAGGAAACGGTCATTTCTGTATATCATCACGACCTCTAAATTATCTACATAACGCTCGCCAATTTCCTTTGTGTAACGAGCTAATGTACGAGCTTTTCCATCATTTTCTGAACCAAAACTACGAATACTTGGTGCCTTTTTTTCAATTTCAAAGAATGGTAATCCTTCACTAAAAATCCTGATTCTGGTATTGTCAATGATGTTAGTTTCGTTAGAATTATTTGAACCCATAATATCATTATTCAAAATTGCTTCAATGTTGGTTTTTTCTTCAAAAGCCTGATTGGCAAAATGTTCTGCCCCCAAAAGCCCCTGCTCTTCACCACTTACAACCAAAAAAATTACCGTTGCTGGAAATTTTGCTTTTGCCATAACTCTTGCCAATTCAATCACTGCCGCCGTTCCAGAACCGTCATCATTTGCTCCAGGAGCTTCGTCTGTCCGATTCATCACATTTGAATTTCTACTATCAATATGTCCAGAAACTAAGAATATACGGTCGTCCGTTGTGTCTGAGCCTTTTAAGGTTGCAATAACATTACCCATCGGCACATCTACATCTACTCTTTTAGCATCGGCTTTTTGTGTCCATGAATCAATTTTAGCGGTCATTCTACCATCCGATTGTTTGGCAAATGCTTCAAAACGACTTAAAACCCAAGCCCTTGCTGCTGAAATTCCTCTTTTGGGATTAGAAATATCGGTGCTACTGAGCGTACTTCGAGTGCCAAAACTTACTAATTTTTGAATGTGAGATTTGAGGCTATCCGAATTTATTTCCGAAACCATAGCTTCAATAACAGGGTCTCGTTGAATAATTTTTTGAGAAAATACGGACGAAAAAGTGGCAGTAATTAGAAAGGAAGTAATAAAAAGTTTTTTCATGGAGGATTTTGGGTTTGATGATGAAGTATAAAAATAGGTATAGATTCGTTAATCTCCAATTTCTACTTTCTAATACCTATGTAATTTTTTTAACCTATATGTAGAGAACAAATTGATTGATAACATTTTAACGTCAAAATTGTAGGGGCGTATTGCATACGCCCGCATTGTCAGGACAAGGGCGTATGCGATACGCCCCTACGTAATATCAACTAATTTATTCCTAATACTTATGTGGTTGCATAAAACATAAAAGTCGGACAATGCCCGACTTTTGCAGAGTGCCGCTCATTCCCTTCTTCTGTTAATCGGAACGCCGACCGCCAAAAACCTAATCAATTATAAAATTTTTACTTTGGGGTTGTATAACCTATCAAATTTATCTATTCATAAAACAAAAAAGTCGAGCATTGCCCGACTTTTTGCACCTTCTTCTGTTAACCAAAAAACTAATCAATTATAAAATTTTTCTAATTTGAATACGCATACATATGTAGTCTATCTTTTAATTCTTTTCTTGCAATGTGAATTCTATTCTTCACCGTTCCAATTGGAATGTCTAATTTTTCTGCGATTTCATGATACTTAAATCCTCTGAAGTGCATCATGAAAGGCGTTTTGTAGGCATCTTCTAATGAACCTACTGCATTATTAATGTCATTCATCGCAAACGTACTAATAGCCTCATTGTTGGTGCTACTTTCCATTGAATTAATAAAATGTAAATTATCCGTTGTATCAATGAAAGTATTCTTTCTTACCATTCTTTGGTAGTTGGTAATGAAAGTATTTTTCATGATTGTATATAACCATGCCTTCAAGTTTGTACCCTCTGTATATTTATCACGGTTGGTAAATGCTTTCAGTAAAGTATCTTGTAATAAATCATTAGCTTCTTCGTAATCACGAGTTAGCTTCATGGCAAAAGGCTTTAAAGATTTTGAGACTTTGCCGAGATGAAATGTGAATTCTAAAGCTGTCATAGTCTTAGTGAGTTGTTGGTGATTTGTTGAACAAATATACAATAACATTAAACAAAAAACCAAATTTTTTAATAGAAATATTTAATTTAATTTTTTATGAAGACATTAAAGTTATAGTTCTAACTTAAAATATGCCTAAATTATGCAATGAAGCTACATTATTATATTTATTGTGTAATTAAGAGATGAAAAATAATTTGTGGTAAATTTAAACACTCGAAAAAACTGTTTAAACAATTTGCATTTATTAGTAAACAAATATTTGATAGTTTATTAAGTTACCAAATTCATATTTTCAATAATTACACAAAAAATAGTTATGCATTGTTCTAAAAATCTATGCCATAATCAATAGGGTTTTGCATATAAATTGCACCTCATAAAAATGATGAGTTATAAATAAGTATTTATTCCTAAAATATTTAATAAAGTATTACACATAGTTCCGTAAATTTTAATATCCGCATACATAAGTTATTATGAAAATACTTGAACCAATCATTATTTCGTTAATTTTACTATTGTAAATAAAAACCAGAAAATATGTCCTCTAAGAGTTCTTCTTTGTTAGTCATTCTATTATTATTGATATGTACCTCAATATTTTCACAAAATAAAATTGGACATTTTGCGGTGGGTTTTCAAAGTGGGATTTTAATGCCTTTTGGCGATAACAAGGGCATAGCTTCTGAACAAATGGGAATAAGCAATGGACTGTCTTTTAAATATTTTCCTTCCGAACATTTTGCTATGGGATTAAGCCTACGTGTGATGAACAATCATTTCCAAGCACAAACAACTGCCAATAATGTACCAATAACACAAGTGCCTTTTACGTTTGATTTTGATTGGTATCCAACCGACTGGCGTTTGAAGCCTTATCTTGGATTTGGAGCAGGATTGAGCTTTTTTACGGTTACACCCGTAGCTGGATTAGTGAATACCTTAAAAGAAATTCCAGATACTTACACTACGCCTGCATATTTGGCAACGGGAAGGGCAGGATTAAAATACCAATTAAGTGACCGTTTCAGTGTTCATGGAGAAGCAACGTATTATAAAGTTGCCGAGCCAGGAGAAGCTTTTTTGTGGAAGCAAAATGATGGAACAGTATATAGACAATTCTCAAATAAAGCATCTTTCACTTTGGGTATATTTTATCATTTTGATGAATGAATATCGAAGTTTAAACAAATTCTTAAATAGAAGGTTTTTCTTTAAAAATTACATTCATATCTTTGCCCTATGAAAAGCGTAATTGCTATATTGCTAAGTTTGCAAATACTTTTGGGAAGTTTGTTTCCAAATGTAGATGCGATGCAATTGGTAAAAATTGGCGAGTTAATAAAACATTATCAAGAACATGTAGCAACTGAAAATCAGAACCTTAGCTTCATGGATTTTTTAATAATGCATTACTCATCAACGTCAAATCATACTAAAACTGCCAAACATTCTCATGCTAATTTACCACATCTCAACTCGCATCATGCCGTAATGGCTTATTGTGAGCCTGTATTTAAAAGTATAATTCCTTCTTCTTCAATTGCTTTCCAATCATTTCCAGAGCCAAATTTCGCTTGGCAAAATTTCTATCATTTCTCGCTTTCTCAGACTTTATTGAATCCTCCCAAAGGTTGTTAATCATTGATTAAAAAAAATTAAACTTAGCGTAGTAAAGAATTAGCGTGAATATTTCACTTTTCTGTAATTCTCTGCTATGTTAATTTTAAAATTTTGTGCAAGCTACCAAACTATTTGTTGGGGAAACTTCAACGATGGCATAATGGCTCATCATTTACAATTTATCACTTAAAGACTTACGATTAACATAAAATGATAGATTCAATCATTCGGTTCAGTGTTTATAATAAGCTGATTATCATTGCTTTAACACTCGGATTGGTAGCTTGGGGAGGATATTCTGTTACACAAATAACAGTTGATGCTCTACCCGATATTACTTCAAATCAGGTTCAAATTCTTACGCAATCGCCCGCTTTGGCAGCTACGGAGGTTGAAAAATATATCACCGTTCCGCTTGAAATTTCATTGCGGACTGTGCCAAATACCCAAGAGATTCGTTCATTTTCACGCATGGGATTGTCGGTTATTACGGTTGTTTTCGATGATAATATTCCGATGGAAAAGGCTCGCCAACAAATCTCTGAAAAACTCCGAGAAGCCGAACCCAACTTAGTGGCAGGGGCGGGTCGTCCAGAGATGGCACCCATAACGACGGGATTGGGGGAATTTTATCAATATACGTTGGTAGTGGATAAAAAATATAAAAACAATTATTCCTTGTCCGATTTAAGAACACTTCAAGACTGGGTTGTGAAACGTCAATTGCTTGGTATTAAGGGAGTTGTGGAAGTAAGTTCGTTTGGTGGAATGCTGAAACAATACGAAGTCGCCATTGATCCTGAGCGATTAAGATCCATGAATTTGAGCGTATCTGAAGTGTTTATGGCTTTACAAGAAAACAACTCAAATTCGGGCGGAAGCTACATTGAAAAAGGAACTGATGCCGTTTTTATTAGGTCGGAGGGGAGAGTATTAAATATGCAAGACCTTGAAAATGTGGTTGTTACAAATCGTGGGAATGTGCCAGTTTTAGTGCGTGACGTAGCAAAAGTGCAGTTCGGTCATGCCGTGCGATATGGTGCCATGACCCGCAACGGAGAAGGCGAATCAGTCGGTGGAATCGTGCTTTTATTGAAAGGTGAATCCGCTAATAATGTGGTGATTGATGTGAAAAAGCGAGTCGAAGAAATTCAGAAAAATTTGCCAGAAGGTGTGAAAATTGAATCCTTTATCGACCGTAGTAAGTTGATTAACAGGGCAATAGGCACGGTTCAAAAAAATCTAATTGAAGGTGGATTAATCGTAGTTTTTGTTTTAGTGTTACTTTTAGGAAATCTTCGAGCGGGTTTGGTAGTGGCTTCTGTGATTCCTTTGTGCCTACTTTTTTCGTTTGCTATGATGCGACTATTTGGCGTTTCAGCCAATTTGATGTCGTTGGGAGCCATTGATTTTGGATTAATTGTGGACGGTGCGGTGATAATTGTGGAGGCAGTGGTGCATCAGTTGGCAGTCGGGCGGCGTTCCGTAGGCAATCGGCAGTTTTTAGTCGATAGTGAGCAGACATCCGAAAATATCAAAATCTCGCAAGAGCAAATGGATGATTCCGTCTATCATTCAACCGTAACCATCAGAAAATCAGCAGCTTTTGGTGAAATTATTATCTTAATTGTATATCTTCCCATTTTGGCTTTGACGGGAATTGAAGGCAAAATGTTCCGTCCCATGGCAGAAACGGTGGGCTTTGCCATCTTCGGAGCCTTGATTCTTTCACTCACATACGTACCGATGATGGCAGCGTTGTGTTTGAGCAAAAAAATTAGCGATAAAGAAAATATTGCCGATAAAATCATGAATTTTTTGCACCGTTTTTATGATCCAATTATTCAGTGGGCAGTAGGTAATAAACCGTCGGCAGTAAATAAAAAGCAGTCCATATTTATAAAAAGTAGAACCATAATTATAAGTTCGGCGATTGCTCTTTTTATTGTTAGTTTGCTTATTTTCAGTACATTAGGAGGAGAATTTATCCCAGAATTGAACGAAGGAGACTTCGCCGTGGAAACACTTCTACACACCAATGCTTCACTTTCTCAAAGTATTAAAATGAATAATGAAGCTCAAAAAATCATGTTGCAAGAATACCCTGATGAGGTTTTGCAAGTGGTTTCCAGAATTGGTGCTTCCGAAATTCCAACCGATCCAATGGGACTAAATTCCTGCGATTTAATCATTGATTTGAAAGACCCATCCGTCTGGAAAAAAGCGGAAACAATGGAAGAACTTTCGGAGAAAATGAAAAAATCATTAAGTGCTTTGCCAGGCGTTAGTTTTGAATTTACCCAACCCATTCAGATGCGTTTTAATGAATTAATTGCGGGTGTAAAATCGGATATTGCGATAAAAATTTATGGGGAAGATTTGAATATTCTGTTAAGTAAAGCCCAAGAAGTATCTAAAAAAATTAGAAAAATTAGAGGAATTGGCGATTTGAAAGTACAACAAATTGATGCCGTTCCGCAGATGGTTGTGGCATATAATCGGCAAAAAATTGCTCAATATGGTCTGAAAATTAATGACTTAAATACGCTCTTAAAGTCCGCTTTTGCTGGGCAACAAGCTGGCGTAATCTACGAAGGTGAAAAACGTTTTGACATGGTTATTCGCTTAGATTCCACCTATCGACAAGATATTCAGCAAGTGCGAGACCTGTATTTAGACCTTCCAAATGGTGGAAAAATACCCTTTGCCGAGGTTGCCGATATTAATTATCAAGACACCCCTTCTGAAATAGCCAGAGAAAATACGCATCGCAGAATTTCTATTGGAATTAATGTTAATAATCGTGACGTAGAGAGCTTAGTAACTGAAATTCAAGGTGTTATAAATCAACAAATTAAATTACCCGTTGGATATACGATTAGTTATGGAGGTGCTTTCGAGAATCTTAAAGCCGCCAAAGATAGGCTTTCTATTGCCGTTCCAGTGGCATTATTTTTAATTTTTGCCTTACTGTATTTTACATTTAGTTCAGTCATTGAAGCCCTCATGGTTTTTGTGGCAATTCCACTCTCTGCGATTGGTGGCGTGTTTGCCTTGTGGTTACGAGCAATGCCCTTTTCTGTTTCAGCGGGCATTGGTTTTATTGCCCTTTTTGGCGTGGCGGTTCTGAATGGAATTGTGTTAATTGCCCAATTTAATCTCCTTGAAAAAGAGGGAATAAAAGACGTAAAACAAAGAATTTTGGAAGGTACAAAAACTCGTTTCAGACCCGTGATTATGACCGCTTCGGTTGCGTCGTTGGGTTTTCTTCCCATGGCATTAAGTAGCTCGGCAGGGGCAGAAGTTCAGCGACCCTTGGCAACGGTAGTTATTGGCGGTTTAATCTCTGCAACATTGCTAACTTTAGTTGTTTTGCCAGTAATTTATTTGGGCGTAATGAACCTGAAAGAGCGGAAAGGATTAAGTAAAATTGTTACTCCTACTTTAGTGTTATTGGCTTTTACATTTCCTTCAAAAGCACAGGATTCTACGGGTATAAAATTAAGCGTACAACCATCAATTTTTTCAACGATGGCACTCCCTCAACTTATCGACCAAACGCTTCAAAATAATCAAAATGTTTCTATTTCAAGGTTAGAACTTGCTAATAGTCAGGCACTTGTGGGTACGGCAAGAGAATTGCCTAAAACAAGTTTTGAGGTGCAATATGGACGAACGCAGGTATATAATAGCAACGATATAACGTTCAGTTTTGGGCAAAATTTTGCTTTACCAAGACTTTATAAGGCACAGCAGGAGGTATTAAAAGGCAACGTTTTAATTACTGAAAAACGAGCAATTTTAACGAAAAATCAGTTGATTAATGAGGTGAAAAATATTTATTATCAACTCTTAAATAATGCCCAATTTATCAAATTATTGGAACGCCAAGATAGTTTGTATCGAGAAGCATTTCGAGCGGCATCGGTGAGGTATAAAGCAGGAGAAACTAATCTTTTGGAAAAGGTATCTTCAGAAACTCGTATGCGTGAAATTCAGAACCGAATTCAGGGATTTAAAGCGGACGAAGAGGGCTTATACCAGAACTTGAAATTCTTGGTAAATAATAACCAAGAAATTAAAATAGATTTGAATTATTTGCCCAAAAAACTGCTGATTATCAATGAATTAAGTATTTTATCTAATCCTTTTTTAGAAATTCTAAAACAACAAAATCAGGTAAGTATTTTACAAACAAACCTTGAAAAAGAAAGACTTAAGCCTGATTTCAGAATTGGAATTATTAATCAAAGTATTGAGCAAAATTACAATCAAAATGTGGTTCAGTTGGGGGTAAACGTACCCATATTTACGAAAGCACAAAATGCCCGAATTGAAGCTTCAAAAATTAACAGTCAGATTGCTCAACAGCAACTTAAATTGACTCAAAATCAGTTACAAACTCAATTGAATTCTTTGAAAATTCAGTATGGAAAAATACAAAAATCACTGGATTATTATGAAAAATTTGCCCTTCCACAATCAGAATTAATCATCAGAACTGCCGCCAAAAGCTATCAAGCGGGAGAAATTGAATACGTGGAATTTGCCCAAAATATCACCCAAGCATGGCAAATAAAAGAGTCGTATCTCTCTGAATTACAGACGTTTAATCAAATTATTATTAACATTGAAACTCTTATCGGAAATGAGTAAATTAATATGTAGTCGTCAAAATTCAGTGAGTAATTTTGTCCACGCCGTTGCCAGTACTTTTAATGAAAAACTAAAAAGAAGATTGTCAGAGAAGACACTGACAATAACGTGGGAAATAGGTTTTAGTGAATTCCTCTTGTTTTTCTGTTTGCTTTGCTCCCTTTTTCTTTCCTGTTCTTCTTCCAAAAAGCAAGAAGCAAAAATAGAACAAAAGAAAGAAATGAAAGATTTGGTCACGTTGACAAACGTTCAAATAAAAAATGCCAATTTAATGCTTGGTGGCTTTGATAATACCACCATTTCAGAGGATGTAAAAGCCAATGGAATGGTTGACGTTCCACCCATGAATATGGCATCGGTCAGTAGTCCAATTAATGGATTTGTGAAAAGTACTAAGGCACTTCCAGGCTCATTTGTGCGTAAGGGCGATGTAATAGCGATTATCAATAGCATGGATTACATTCAAATGCAGCAAGACTATTTACAAACATTGAGTAAGTTGAAATTCTCTGAACAAGAATTGGAACGTCAAACCGTATTGAGTCTGGAAGATGTGGGAGCGAAGAAGAAATTACAGCAGGCAGAATCAGATGTTTCTTTTTCAAAAGCACAAGCAAAAGGGATTGAAATGAAACTTCAATTAATTGGTAATCACATAAATAACCTTAAAAATGGACAAATTATTTCATCCGTTAATGTCGTTTCGCCAATTGATGGATTTGTTAAAACCACTAATTTAGCGATTGGTAAAAACGTGGTCCCGACCGATGTTTTATTTGAAATTACTGGTAATGCCCATAAACATTTAGAATTAAAAGTATTTGAAAAAGACCTAACCAAGATTAGTGTTGGGCAAAAAATTATTATTGAAAATCCAAAATTCTCTAATATGAGTTTAACCGCAACCGTATTTTTAGTAGGTAAAAATGTTGAACCTGAAACAAAAACTATCAATATTCACGCACACATTGATAGTGAGAAAGCGGAAGATAAATTAACGGTCGGACAGTATGTAAACACCAGTATTTTAACGGGAAAAAGGGTGGCAAAAACATTACCAGAAACTGCCATTTTAAGACAGGGAAATGGCGGTTCTATTTTTGTACAAATCAAAGAAAATACCTTTCAACAGATACCCGTGAAATTAGGTCTTTCTGAAAGAGGCAATGTGGAAGTTTTTTTAGGGAAAGAACTAAATTCTGCAAAAATAGTAAAATCAGGAGCTTCAATTTTGCAGGCGGTTTTGAGTGGCGGAGAGGAATAGTGTATATTTGAGTAATGGAAACAATTCAACGCTGCCACTGGGTCAATAACGACCAAATTTATATTGATTATCACGACCATGAATGGGGTATTCCATTGCATGATGACGATCAATTATTTGAATTTCTAATCCTCGAAGGCTTTCA
>JANXML010000123.1 GCA_025354645.1 Arcicella sp.
CCCTTTACACCATTCTTCTTTACATTTGGTGCTTCACAATGAGGGCAATATACTTTGACAAGAACGTAAGACATTCTACAAAGTTATCGTCCTCTTGTGATTTAACCCATATTAGAGCATACATTCTGTAACACTACCAAAAATAGATATTAGGGGTTAGGTTTTAGGGGTTGGGGGTCAGAATCGTCATATTGAGTCAATTTCTTAATTACGAAGACTAACCTCACAATAGCTTGAAACATTTTTTCCATAAAAAAACCATAGTATAACGCTATGGTTTTTTTATGGAATTTTAGGTTGGATTTACCAACACCCAATCTCTAATTAATTTTAAACTGGACTCTTCTATTTTTTGCTTTATTTTCGTCTGTGTCATTTGCTACTAATGGCTGGGTTTCACCGTAGCCTTTTGCAGTCATTCGGTCGGCTTTTATGCCTTTTCCCGTTAAATAATCCACAACAGTTTTTGCTCTTTTTTCGGATAATTTTAAGTTAGAATCATCATTTCCAACGTCGTCGGTATGGGCAGAAATTTCAACTTTAATTGTTTGATTTCCATCCAATAAACTCACCAAGCGGTCTAATTCTTCGTTTGATTCTGGTTTTAAATCTGCCTTTCCAGTCTCGAAAGTAATGTCCTGCAATTGCACAACGGCATCTTTTTTAAGAACTGCCAACGGTACTTTTTTCAGACGGTCTTTGAAAACATCTGCCGTGTCGGGTTTGAAACCACGAGAAAAGAAAGTATAACCCAACGCATTTGCTGCAAATTTATAGGCTTTTCCAATTTCAACTGTCACGGTGACAACGTCTTTTTCTACTTTCACTTCTAATAACTGCTTGGTTTCCACGTCCATTACTTTCACTTTGGGGTCTTTCAAAATGGCTTTGGTTTCTTTATCTAACAACTGAAATTGATAGGGGATTTTCTTCGGAATTAATTCAATATTTTTTTCGATATTATCGGTTTCTTTGGCGGTTGTCATGTCCATCGAACCTTTGTATGGAAAGTAATCATTCAAAAGCGTTGTTGACAATTCATACTTACTACCCACTCTATAAATCATTGAAAATAAGCCGTTTGCATCCACAACCGTACTGATTACTTTCTCTTTTGCGTTATTACTTTTTGACGTAATTTTAGTGGCAATGGGTTGTTTCGTGATTGCATCAATCACTTTCCCATCCACCGTTACGAGTTTATATTTTCGGTATTTATCAGGAATCGTAACCGTGTAAATATCGCCCGAAGTGTAATAATACATCAAATCGCCAGCGGCAGAAACGGAGGCAAATTGGTCGTCTTCTTCGGTGTTAATGTACTCCAAATTAATGGGAGTTGCCCACGAACCATCGTCTTCTTGAAAGGATTGATAAAGGTCAAAACCACCCACACCATCTTTACGGATTGAACTGAAAATCAAGGTACGATTATCCGCCATAATTCGTGGAGATTTCTCACAATCTCCATTGATGGGTGCGGGTAGTTTTTCAGCAACTCCCCATGTGCCATCTTCTTGTTTTTTGGATAACCAAATGGAATAACAAAGGGCTTTATCTTTTCTTTTTGAAAAGCTGTCACGGATAAAATAAAGGCTTTTCCCATCCGCCGAAACCGATGGAAAACCTTCATAGGCTTTCGTATTAACGGTTTCTCCAAGTGTTTTAGGTTCCGACCAATCAGTGCCATTCCAAGTTGAATAGTAAATATCCATGTCTCCTTTGCCACCCTCAAAAGAGGCAAAAAAGAAGAGCGTCTTGCCGTCATAACTAATGGAAGGTCCACCAATTAAGTCGTTTTCCTTCCCCACTTTATTGATATTTGTAATGGGTTTGGCGGGTGACCATTTGTTTTTTTCGTTCTTCGTTGTGTAGTACAATTCCCACTTACCCTCTCCTGCTCTATCCGTCTCAAAAATCATCGTTTTGTTGTTTGCACTAATGGACGGGGCATATTCATTGAATTGGGGCGTGTTCACGGGCGGTCCCAACGGGCGACGGACTTGTGCTTGTGTGTATGAGAAAATTCCGAGAATCAGGAAGGTTAGTAAGCGTTTTTTCATGTTTCTTATTGATGAAAATTTTGGATTTAAAAGTCCAAAGGACTTAAATGTGAATAACCGTAGGTCAAATCTACGGATTGTAATGGCACGGTTTTAAAACCTTAAAAAAGTTAAATGTAATACGAATGTTATTTAACCCATTCAGGGTTTTGCACTCTTGTCTCTCAACTCCGTAGGTTCCACCTACGGTTATTCACATTTAAGCCTTTCAGGCTTTTTGATATTTCAAATCATTTCATACAATTATCAAAAAACAGCTTTTCCGCCTTCTTTTGCCCTTTTTTGGATAAATAACTCCAATCTAAACAGGCATTTTTATTTATTTTTAAGGTAAAATAACTGTCTGCTCTTTTATAATAGGGTTCCAAATCAAAGTCTTCTTCTTGCATTAAAATACACTTCGTATAGAGTTTTATTGCTTTTATATATTCCTTTTTTTCAAATTGTCTGTCCGCTTTATTTTTGGTAATTTCATAGAGGTCTAAATCAAAATTATCAGCATTTTCTTCATATTTAAAAACATAGGTAAAATGTGTTTCCACTTTTTTGTTATCCAATTCAGCGGGTAGCCATAATTTTTGAGTTTCACGCACTGCTTTTATTAAAGCCTCATTATAACTTGAGTCGCTACTTTCTTTTATTTTAATATCTTGAAGATTACCAAATTTATTGATGGCAAAAGAAACTGCAAAATTTCCTTTCATTTTTTCAGGAAAATTGAATTTTTTTTCAATCAAATTATACGACCACTCATAAACCTGATTGAATTCATCAAGTACTGCATATTTATTATAAATCTCATATTTTATTTTTGGGTAAATGTACTCGCTGAAAGCATAAGCAGTATCTAAATTTTCCTTAATTTTTATGTTAGGTTTAATAAATTGACGAAAAAAATACTGCCCAGAAGTTTCAGTAGTTGAAACATAATGGTATCTAATTATTTTCTCGTCAGGTACATTTTCAAAAACGCCATGAAAAATTAACTCGTGTTCAGTTAGTTTTTCAATCACATAAGAAACTGTTCTATCTATTACCAAAACAGAACTTGAAATAGCATACACCGATTGCTGAGCAGTTTTTCCAGAGATGATAACGCAGGCATTTCCTTTCTTAAAAATTAACATAGAAGCCGTCTTTTTGACAATACTTTCATCTGCCACTTGGCTTCCATCTTTCATTTCTAAACGGTATTTCACCCAATTTCTCATGATTTTTTGTTCAACATTTTTTTGCTCTTCCGTAGAAATTTGAGCCTGAATTTGAGAATAAAATGAGAAAAATGTAAGAAGTAAAAGTCTGATTTTCATTTGGTTACGTTTTTTAATTTCTTCTTGAACGAATTCTAAGTCCCATCTGAAAACCAATCCAAAACGTTGAATTTGCCGTTGAAGAAAGGGATTTATAAGTAGGAATTTTACTAAATGGTTTTGCTGACCACGATGAAGAATTATATTCATCAATGATTAAATATTTTATGGATGGTCCGAAAGTAACGGCAGCATTTCGGGCAATTTGTTTTTCAAAACTTACGTCTAATTTCCATAATGAGGCAACGTTCGGACTAAAATCATCATATTCAACTAAAATATTTGCGGTTAAATCAGTATTAAACATCCACGATTTCCCTAATTCATACGCCCGCCCAATTCCGTATCCTAAGCCAAAAATTTCTTGTTTTCTTGTGAAATTGTAGTGTAACGCCAAAACATTATAGAATTCCTTCACACCAGTTTTAAAACTGAAACTGGCAGTCTGGTTTTCATCAACCGATAGTTCCAAACGTTTATAACCATTGCCACTTCCCACGAAACTCAAAAAACCAAGGGGAACAGTATCCGTTGAATCTACAATATTGATGATGCCAATTTGCTTTCCTCCTTTCACCACTTTATGGGCAAAGTTGACAGGAGCAATTTGCCAACCTCCTGACTCTCTGATGATTACATTAAATCCTGATGACAATTGAATACCTTTATCCAAGTATCCTGCAATGTTGAAAGTGGAACTCAATTGACCTCCTAACACTGTGCCGCCAACAATATTTCCGACACCCGCAATCTGTAAGCCTTGCACATCATTACGAACACCGTTAAAAATTCCTCCCACCTCTAATTTATGAACACCACCCGAATATCCCATTAAAATATTAAGCGAATAATCATTTTTTATACTTCCCGAAAGTAAACGATTTGTGCCGAGAAAAGGTAAAAATGATAGTTGAAATTCTCTTCCTAAATAGTCATCAACATTCTGAGCATTAATTCGCTGTGAACGACTAACAAAAACTTTTCCAACTTTTTTTTTAAATTCGTCCCATCGACCATCATACAAAGTTGAATCAATAATTGGCGAAGTTGGGAAAATATTTTGGTCAGTAATATCAGGAAATGGAGGGGCTACTGGCTGATTAATGGATTCATTTTCAGATGATGAATTTTTTTCAAGCAAATGATTTTCTTTTTTTTCAATTGAATTGTCTTCATAAATCGGTATATCAAAAGGTTTGTAGATAATAGGCGTTAATTCAATTACTTCGTAAGTATCTTGACTTGATTTTATGTTAATAATTCGTTTTTCGTAGTCAGCTTTTGAAATGATTAATTTTGTAGGTAAGTTACTGACATTCAGCTTAATACGATAAAATCCATACTCATCACTAATGGTAGATGACAAACTTTTAGGGTCATAAACGGATGCTTTGCTTAGAGGTTTATCACTTTGTGTATCAATTACGTAACCAGTAACGAATATTGTTTTTGGGTATTTTTTTTGACTATTTTTCTGTAAAATAATATAATTCCCTCGTAATTTATACGTAATGATTCCCTTAAAAATCAGGTTTAATACTTCACGAACTGGTTTGTTCTGAACCGTTAAATCACCTCGATTATTAACATCAAAAATGGCTGAATTATAGGAAAAAGAGAAGCCTCCTTGTTTGGAAATATTATCTAAAACCGTTGAGATTTTTTCGTTATTTACGCTTAAAGTAATGGGACGTTCAAGAATGGGGGTTTGAGAAAATGAGCAAAAGGACGTAGAAAACACGATAAAATAAAAAATATATTTTAACGGGTGGAATCTCATGCTTAAGAGGTTGGGCTTATAAATTTATAGAGTTTTTAAGATAGTCGCTCTTTTGAAGAGCGACTATCTTAACTGTTATTATTAAAATCAATCACATCCTTCGCCACTCAAAAGAATTATATCTGCCTGATTATCAACCTTTAAATCAAAAGTTTCAGCAATAACGGTGATTATATTTTCTAATTTTTCGTTCTGGAAAGTTGCGGTTAATTTACAATTTCTAATTTTATTTTGACTGAATTTTATATCTTTATTAAACTTTCTTGACAACGCATCAGCCACTTCGCCCAATGACATTTTATTAAAAACAAAAGAATTCAGTTTGTCTTTTACTACCGTCTCAACTTCATTAATTTCAGATTTTATGATGTTATTATCATTCGCAAAAATTTCCCCTTTTTGTCCCTTAGTTAAGATAATTTGCTTATTATTTTTCGAGAATTGTACTCGACCAGTTTTCACAACTACCTGAACCTGAGAATTATACGCCCGCACATTAAATGATGTTCCCAATACTCTCACATCTGTGCCTTGTGTATGAATAATAAAAGGATGAGTTGAATCGTGATGAACATCGAAAAAACCCTCGCCCGATAAGTTTATCTCCCGATTGTTGCCCTCAAATGCTTTTGGATAAGTTATTTCCGAATTTCTACTCAATAAAATCTTCGTTCCGTCGGGTAATATTTTTTCGATTGATTGATTTCCAGATTTAAAAGTTAAAACATCATATTGAGATGTTTTGAAATGCTTATTAGCCACAAACCAAAGTCCAAATAATACTACTAAAACTGCTGCAATTTTTGATAAATTACTTACCCAATTTAATTTTACAACCTGTTTAACACCTTGATTATCAATTGTTTCTATTTCCTGCTTTTTCGTAATATTCAATTTTGCCCAAGCAGCATCAACATCAACTTTTTGTTGAATTTTTGTTCCTTGCCATACAATTTTGGAATGATTAAAAGCTTTCCTATTGTCCTCAGACGCAGTAATCCACTCATTAATCATACCTGATTCATAAGTATCTGTCTCGTCGGCGATGTATTTTGCCAATAAGTCGTCTATGGTTTGTTCGTTATTCATTTTATTTGAAATATTGGGTTTTTGAATAGAAATTAAACATTCTATTGCCCAAATTTTAAATTTTTAGTGGTTCTTTTTCCTTCCCGAAAGTTATTTCTACTTTCGGGAAGTTCGATTTGTTTACTCAAAGTTTCTATAAAAAATTCAACATCAATAAAAACATAACTGGCAGATAATCAGACAGTTCCGTTCTCATAATTCTCAGAGCCTTGCCGATTTGATTTTCAATCGTTTTAATGGAAAGTCCTAATTTATCAGCAATTTCCTGGTATTTTAACTCCTCAAAACGGCTCATTTTAAATATCAATCTACACTGTTCTGGTAATTTTTCAAGTGCTTCTGAAATACGATTTTCCAACTCGTTTTTATCCATAATATCGGTTGCCGAATCAAAGGTATCTTCTAAATAATCACCCACATATTGTCGATAAGTTTCTTGAATTTTTAAATGTTTCAAGCGATTCAAACAAGTGTTATGAACAGCACGATACAGATATGATTTCAATGAAACATTAATTTCAATGCCTTCTCGTTGTTCCCAAAGTTTCAGGAAAATGGATTGCACAACTTCCTCTGCATCATCCATATCCTTCAAAATTCCACACGCATAATTGCACAAGGCTTGATAATGTTTACGGAAAACTGTTTCATAAACACGCTCATTACCCTGTCGGATAGCCAATAAAATGTCTGAATCTGGAATTTGTATCATTAAAAGGAGGTGAAACAAAATAGCAACTCCACAAAAATACAATTCCATTCGGATATTTCATCTCTAAGACAATCAATTTTCAATCTACCCCCACGATTTGAGGCACAATTATCAGTTGTTGATTACCCATTTAGCGACTTCACAAAAAAAATGTCGCAAGGAGTCATCTTTGCGACATTTTATAAGGTTTGTAAAAGTATAAACTAACCTCTACCATTGAATATTAAACATCAAAATTACTTCACTTTCAAAGCCAACGTTACAATATTTGCCACCATACCCGTTGTACGAGTGTAATGTCCGTAACGTAATTCAACGCTACTAAAATGTTTCATCCCTAAAACACCATTCACGGGAGCAAATCGAAATCCTGAACCGTAAAAGTTAGTATTCATACCCGAAATATCGTAATCACTTGAATAGTAGTCACTTGTTGGTGAATTCGCTTTATACGCATGAAAATAATCTACTGCTGTTTGGTTGTTGAAACGATAATACGGACTAATAGAAATGAAAGGAGTGATTTTATATATTCCTTCCAAATTGACCGTATGGGCTTTCATTCCCCAATCGTCCATGTAATATCTATAAAATGCTTTTAAAATTAAATTATCCCCAAAAAAGTAATTTGCTCGCAAGCCGATTGGCAATTTCAAACGCTTGCCTGGCAATTTTTCGATGCCTTCCGTATTGTCGTCAAAATAGATACGATGGAAAGATGTACTCAAAAATCCTTCTTGATACGATGGTTCAACAATCGCCATCAATTGCAAACGCTCGTTGACAACCTGCGAAAGAGAAAAGGCAGCGGTATAAGAATTTCTGGGTTTAGTATCTTGCGAACCTCCTCGCCCGCTTGCTGTTGTGCCTGTACGAAATTCAATTGGTAGAATTATCGTCGCTTTGTCAATAAATGCACTGGCTTTGATACTAAATTCACGGTTATTATCTTTTGAAGTCTTTGCCCAACTTAAGGTAAATCCTTGAGAAATATAATCGAATTCTTTTGAAAACGAGTACGTTAATCCTTGTGTGATACGATTTATGGGATTTTTCACACTCCACGAAACGGATGGATAAAAATGAATATCTGCCGCCGAAGCTCCTGAAACAGTACGTGGGTCAATATTATCGGAAGATGCTGATGTGTAATAATCAATGTTCAAATCAAGATTGAAAGTATGCTGACGATTTTTGAGGTCGTATTTTGACATTTTTAAGTCAAAAGAATTGGCATAATCATTCAATTTTTCTGTTCCGATTCCACCCGTCACCGCCGACCTATCGCCTTCTTGATGATAGTAGCTCGTAACAAAATTTATTTCATCAACTTTCAATTTGCGTTTTTCGTAGTCGGTATTTTCTTCCACATTACTTTGTGCGGTAGTACGGAACAACATACTTACTAATAAACCAGCGGTTATAAATATTTTTTTCATGCCTTTTAACAAGATTGAACCACCAAGTCACAAAGACTCAAAGTGTTCATTTTGATATTATAAAATTATTGGCGTTTTATTGGCAAAACTACCTTAATTACAGCCACAACCGCCGCTTCCTTTTCCACCGTTTGCTCCCGTTGCACCTTCACGATAAAGATAGAAACTGGTTTCAAATTTTTCGGCTTTTCGGGCAGCCAATTCCATCTCAGAATCGTTGATTCGGCTTTTTTGATATTCTTTTACGCTTACGCATGAAGACATAAATATTGCTCCTGAGGCAAGTAACAAGGCGTTTTTGATGAGCTTTTGTTTCATATTTTTGGAATTATTATAGCTCGAAATGGCATTTCGAGAACGGACAAATATTTAGACATCGATTTTCGAAATGCTATTTCGAGCTACGGTATTTATCGAATTTTTATGTTTTTACTGGTGAATATTTTGTTGTTATCGTCAATAATTACGCAGGCAATTCCTTTAATTTGATTAATTAAATCTAAGCCTACTTTCACACCCATAACCGTTACGGGTGTTGCGAGTGAATCCGCCAATTCAGCATTTGGGGCAATGATTGTCACGCTTTTAATTCCTGTAATTGGTAAACCCGTTTTTGGATTAATGGTATGCGAA
The DNA here is from genome assembly GCA_025354645.1 of Arcicella sp. Taxonomy (GTDB): domain Bacteria; phylum Bacteroidota; class Bacteroidia; order Cytophagales; family Spirosomataceae; genus Arcicella. The sequence continues at coordinate 9,027 of JANXML010000123.1, forward strand.
TATCGCTTGCCACCAATGATTATAAACTTCTCATAATTGCCCGACGTTGCCACCGCCATGTTGCTAATATTGAGGCTTGAAAAGGTCTTATTTTTGTGATTTGGGTCGGCAATTCCGATGGTCCATTGGTTGCCGTTGAGTTGATTTCCCCAAGTGGTTAAATCGCCTGAAGCATTCACAACGCCACTTTTCACGCCTTCTTTAATCATCAATTGCTTTGCCATTTCGGCGGCATATCCTTTACCAATTCCTCCAAAACCAATTCTCATTCCTTCTTCTTGCAAAAATACAGTTTGCTCATTTTGATTTAAGATAACTTTCTGATAATCAATGAGTCTAACCATATTTTTGGCAGTTGCAACATCGGGTAAAGATGTCATTTTAGTATCAAAATTCCAGAGCGATTTATCAATTGAACCGTAGGTAATATCGAATGCTCCTTGCGTGAGATTAGAGATTTTGAGTGATCGTTGAATTAACTCAAAAACCTCTTTATCCACTTGCACGGGTTTGATTCCAGCATTATCGTTGATGAGATTCGTTTCACTGTCGGGTTTGAAAGTGGTTAATAATTGTTCAATTCTTTCAATTTCCAAAATTGCGTTTTCAATTCGTTCATTTGCCCAATTTTCATCCTCACCCACAACGCTTATTTCGAAGCGATTTCCCATTAGTTTTTGGATTTTTGA
>JANXML010000273.1 GCA_025354645.1 Arcicella sp.
CATAATGATTTTATCCGCCAATTTTGCTGATGAAACACGGTGCGAAATAATGACCGAAGTTCGTCCTTTCATAATGCTTTGAAGGTTATTCAAAATTTGATTTTCCGTTTTTGTATCAACCGCCGACAAACAATCGTCCAAAATCAAAATTCTTGGTTCACGAGCAATGGCACGGGCAATGGAAAGACGTTGTTTTTGTCCGCCCGAAAGTGTTACGCCACGTTCACCCAAAACGGTATCAAATCCTTCTGGAAAATCAATCACATTATCATACAAATCTGCATCTTTGGCGGCTTGAATAACTTGTTCTTCGGTCATTTTATCCGACCCAAATTTTACGTTATTTCTGATAGAATCCGAGAACAAGAAAACGTCTTGCGGAACATAACCAATCTGGGAACGTAAATTATTAACATTCAGATTCTTAATTGGTAATTTATCAATCTTTATTTCCCCTTCCGAAACATCATACATTCTACATAAAAGATTAGCAATCGTACTTTTTCCAGAACCCGTTGTTCCCAAAATAGCTACTGATTCGCCCGCTGAAACTTTCATTGAAAAATCTTTCAAGGCAACGATTCCAGAATCTGGATAGACGAAATGAACATTTTTAACTTCAATTTCTCCTTCGATTTCCTTATTAATATTCTGCTCTGAAACAATGTTGGTTTTTATATTCAAAAATTCATTAATTCGTTGTTGAGAAGCCGCTGCCCGTTGAATTTGTGAGGCAGTCCAACCCAACGCAATCATGGGCCACGTGAGCATATACACATACATAATGAACTCCGTAATACTACCAGGAGTCAATCGCCCAGCCATTACTTCCATGCCACCAACATACACCACAATCACCGAACTCAAACCCGCCAAAACTGAAACCAAAGGCGAAAATAACGAATCAACCGTCACTAAATCCAACGATTTTTGACGGTAAATATTCGCTTGTTTTGTAAACGCAATTGTTGAAGGTTCTTCTTGAACGAATGATTTTAAAACCCTAATTCCTGAAAATGCCTCTTGCGTAAAAGTGGAGATTTTAGATAAATTAGCTTGAATTTGCTCCGACTTTCGCATAATTATCGTATTCACAAAATAAATACTAAACGACAAAAACGGCACGGGTAAAAGCACCCACAAAGTCAATTTTTGATTCACCGAAAGCATATACCAAATCACGAGAATGAAGACCGTAATCAAGTTCAACCCATACATAATAGCAGGACCAACATACATCCGAACTTTATTGACATCTTCCGAAATTCGAGCCATCAAATCTCCCGTATTATTCTTTCGATAAAAACTTAAAGGAAGCGTTTGGTAGTGATGATAAATTTCATTTTTCAAGTCAAATTCAATGTGGCGAGACATCACAATCAAAGTTTGACGTACTAAAAACAGGAAAACGCCTTTCAATAAAGCCAAAACTAAAATCATAATTCCGTACATCAGAATCGAAAACGCAAAGAATTCATAAACGGAAGTTTGTAGTTTGAAACCGTTAAAAAGAAAATATAAATCAATGGTTTCTTTGACTAAATCAAGGGCATAACGTACAATTTGGGCAGGCACAACACCAAATAAATTTGATACAGCCGTGAAAATTATACCTAAAATTAAGTACCATTTATATTTGAGGAAATATTTATTAAGATGTTTTAGGTATTTCATAAAAAGAAACTAATGAGACTACATTATAAGTTTTACACAATAAAATTAACTATAATTCAGCATTTTTCTTAAAAAAATACTAATTTTGCAGAAAATTAAAGCAAACAAAAAACGTTCTTTCATATATACGATGGTAAACAGACGACTTCTCCGAACTAAGGCTTTTCAGAACCTTTACGCCTTCCGCACAGCGGAACGTGCTGATTATCAACATTACAACGATATCATTGCTGAATCATTCCTGCCAAATCTTGATTTAATGATTCCCAAAGAGGAACAAATCCTTAAATTAGACGCTCTTCGCAAACTTTCCGAGATACACTACGATGAAGTTTTTCATAAAAAAGAAGCCAATGAAGACATTCCAGTGGAAGCTAAAACAGCTGCAAAAAAATCTCTTTTAATGTATCGTGATGCAGTGAAAAGAGACAAAAATAGAATTACAAATTCCATGATTTCGGAGGTAGAAAATATTTATGATGTTTATCTTAAAATGCTTCAATTGTTGCTTGAAATCACAGAAATAGCGGTGTGGGATGAACAACGTCGTTTGGTTGAGACAGATTTTAGAACTTCGAGGTTGGCTAAAAATTCAGTTTTGGTGGCTCTTAAAAATTTAAAATCACTCGAAACAGAGTCAATCCGAAAAAATGTTAATTGGACAACTGACGATCAAAATTTTCTCCGCAAACTTTTCTTGGAAGCCATCTTACCTGATACCGAATTCCAATCATATCTTCGTATTACAGAACCAACTTTTGAGCAAGATTTGACGTTAGTAGTATATCTTGTTAAAACTTTTGTCTTGAAACATCATATAATTGCGGATTATTTTGAAGAAAAAGACTTAAATTGGGGTGAAAATAAGGAGGTTTTGAAAAGCATGATTGTCAAAACTTTCAAGATTTTAAGCGTTGAAGATTTAGCATTGCAACCTTTGGCAATGAATTGGGAAGACGATAAAGTTTATTTCGTTGACCTTTTTAACTACGTGTTAGATAATGATGAATCCTACGAAAAACTAATCACCGACCAAACGCAAAATTGGGATGGTGACCGTTTAGCAATGACTGATTTATTGATTTTGAAATTGGGTTTAGCCGAGATGATTAATTTTCCAAGCATTCCGACAAAAGTTTCGATTAATGAATACATTGAATTAGCAAAGAATTATTCTACTCCCAAATCTGGACAATTTATCAATGGTCTTCTTGATGTACTTTCACAGAAACTACAAAAAGAAGGCATTATCAGAAAGTCTGGACGTGGATTGATTGATAATAAATAGAAGGCAGTTAGCAAAAAGTGCCTTTCAAAAAAATCAAGTTCCTTATAACGTATTTCAATAATGAGTAACTGTTTACTGGTAACTAATTACTGATAACTGTTTACTGATAACTAATAACTAAAATGAACAAGTCATCAAAAACATTCTGGGCATTTATGACTGGTGCAGCCGTTGGTGCTGTATTGGGAATTTTATATGCTCCCGACAAAGGCGAAAACACTCGTAACAAACTGTTTTATCAACTCCAAAAATATCGTGACCAATTAGAAGGTTTAGTTTCTGATTTAATTGAAGGAAAGGAAATTCCTGAAACAATGGCGAAATCGGAAGGCAAAAAAGTGGTAAACGAAGCTCGTGAAAAAGCTGAACGCCTCTTAGAAGACGTTGAAACCATGATGAGCCAAATCAAAGCAAAATCGTAGATTCGATGCGACCGACGCTTCGGTTTGGTTTTCAATGTTAGATGTGACCGATGCTTCGGTTCATTATAAACAGAAATTTTTTCTAACATCGAATATCGAAAAACAAACAACGATAAAATCCATGAAAAAATTAGTAATATTAACCTTTGTACTTTCAGTATTAATAGGTTGTGAAAACAAGCAACGCACTGATAATCAAACTATTGAAGACAGTCAAAAGGCTCTTCAACCTACGGCAGATAAGTTTCCTGTCATGGAAATTGATTCATCCCAAGTAGATTTAGGAACTATTTCACAGGGTGATACCATCATGCACGTTTACAATTTTAAAAATACGGGTAACATGCCTTTGGTGTTAAGTAATGTGAGTGCCTCGTGTGGTTGCACAACACCTTCATATTCAAAAGATCCTGTTGCCCCAGGCGAAAAGGGATTTATTACTGTGAAATTTAATAGCAAAGGAAAAGAAGGTAAATTGAATAAAACCGTTACGGCGTATGCCAATACAAAACCAGCGGAAAATATAGTTTCCTTTAAAATTGAGGTATTAACACTGAAAAAATAATTTGAGTATTTGAACATTCGTTAATTTGATACTTTATTCAAAGCTGCGACTTTTCACATTTTCAAATTAACCAATTATCAAATACTCAAATTAAAAAATTATGTACAATAGTATTTTATTACAAGGAATGGGTGGAGGCGGAGCTTCTTCATTATTTTTAATCGGCGGAATGTTCGTGATCATGTATTTTTTCATGATTCGTCCACAACAGAAAAAAGCGAAAGACCAACAAGCCTACGTTGATGCGTTGAAGGCTGGCGATAAAGTAATCACCATCGGCGGTTTGCACGGAACGGTTTCATCGGTTCGTGACAAAACGGTTGTGTTGGAAGTAGATTCAAGCAAAGGCATTAAAATGGTTTTCTTGAAAACAGCTATTTCAAAAGATTCTTCGGCTCAAATTGGAGAATAATTTAGTAGAAATATTAACTGCAAAGACGGAAAGTTGTAATAAAATGATGACTTTCCGTCTTTTTGTTTAATTAAAAAATCTTACAAATACAAAATACTTTTATCCACTGTTGCTGGCAAAGGTCCTTTCGTAATTAATTTTAAAGCCGCTAAATTTCCTCCTGCATTGGCACAAATTTCTATAGACTTTCCTTCTGAAAAAGCCGTTAAGAAACCCGCCCAAAACGCATCTCCTGCACCTGTTGCATCAATAACATCAAGGGGTTTTACGCCCAAATTAATTTGTTTAGAGCCTTTTTCGTAAGAAATCGTTGAACCTTCTCCGCCTTTGGTGAAGCACACTAAATCCGCCCCCATCGCATGAAAATCTTTAATAACTTGCTCTTCTGAAACTTTGTAGCCATAAATTCTTTCAGCATCATCTTCACTCAGTTTTACTAATCCATCGTGGGAACAATAGGCTGAAATAGTTTCCCAGGCTTGCTTTCTATCAGCCCAAATCTGTGTAGCATAATTGGCATCTAAACTCACCCTACAGCCCAAATTATTGGCTCTTTTTGCCGCATCGACAATGGCAGATTGGGCGGGTTCTTGACTCAAGGCAAAGCAAGTGGTATGAAAAATGGTTGATTCTGTTAATAAATTATCAGGAATATGAGAAGATTGAATCATGCGGTCTGCTGTCCTGTAAGCAATAAAATCGGGTGTTCCTTTTGTTCTGGATACAATAACGGTGCTTGTTGGTTGAAGTTCATCGGTGGCAATATGGCTAATATCAATTCCTGTTTTGGCAACTTCATTTTTCAAAAAAATTCCCAAATTATCATTCCCAACGCAAGAAACAAGAGCGGTACTCATGCCCAAACGAGCCATATTTGCTGCCATATTTGCTGGACTTCCTCCTTGAAAACGCTCAAAAACGGAAGTTTCTAAAATACTTTCTTGAATTTCCGTTCCAATAATGTCAACTAATAATTCTCCCACTGAAAGGAGTGCATATTTTCTCATCTATAAAAATGGTTTTATTTAGTCTCGCAAATTACCGATAAATTCCTTAAATTGAACAGACATTTACCAACCATTCAGAATAACAATTTATCAAACATGAAAAATCAACTAAAATTACTCTTCATCCTCCTTTTATTGACATATTCACAAGGCTTTTCATCCTCAAGACCTAAGCCTCAGAAAGCCAGAATCTCGGATGAAACGCTCCGTAAAAAAGCCGATGAATTAGCTCACAAATTTATCATTGTGGATGGACACGTTGATTTGCCTTATCGCTTGAATGGAAAAATGGAAGACGTTTCTGTGCAAACCAAAGGGGGAGATTTTGATTATGTTCGAGCAAAAAAAGGTGGACTTTCTGCCCCTTTTATGTCAATTTATGTACCCGCAAATTTGCAACAAAAGAAAGGTTTTTCAAAGGCTTTGGCAGATTCATTGATTGATTTAGTAGAGAATTTAACGAAGCAACATCCTGATAAATTTGCCTTAGCAAAAAGTCCGCAAGATGTTGAAAAGAACTTTAAAAAAGGATTAATTTCTTTTCCAATGGGTATGGAAAACGGCTCGCCCGTGGAAAGTAATTTAGCGAATTTGAAGCATTTTTATGACCGAGGAATCCGCTACATTACGCTGTGTCATGGCGAAGATAACTTCATTTGCGACACTTCTTATGATACCACAAATACATGGAGAGGGTTAAGCCCGATTGGCAGACAAGTGGTCAGAGAAATGAATCGTTTGGGAATAATGTTGGACTGTTCGCATATTTCGGATGAGACATTTGCTCAGGTGGTTGCTTTATCAAAATCACCTGTAATTGCCTCTCATTCGTCTTGTCGCAAGTTTACGCCTGGATTTATTCGTAATGCTTCTGACGATTTGATTATAAAAATGGCAAAAAAAGGTGGCGTAATTATGATAAATTATGCGTCCTCTTTTTTGGATTCTGCCATTAATAAATCCTCAGAAATCAAGCGTTTGCATCTTCGTGCATGGCAAAAAGAACATAATTTAACGCCTAATTCTCCTCAAGCTCGAGCGTATGAAGAAGAATATACAAAAGTTCATCCAACCGCTTTTTCAACAGTTGAAAAAGTGGCTGACCACATCGACCACGTGAAGAAAATTGCAGGTATAAATCACGTAGGTTTAGGCTCAGATTTTGATGGAGTTGGTCCAACTTTACCCGAAGGTTTAAAAGATTGTTCGCAAATTCCAAATTTGATTTTTGTATTATTGAAAAGAGGATATACTGAGGAGGAAATTGAGAAAATTTGTAATAAAAATGTGTTTAGGGTTTGGAATAAAGTAGCAGAAGTGGCTAAAAATTTTAATCAGTAGTTTTTCCCTAAAATCACCTTTTAAAATAAAAAAACATTCACCATGAATAACAGAAGGAATTTTCTTAAAAATACAGCCTTAGTGTCTGCAGGGGCATTTTTACCCTTAGAAATAATTGCCAGTTTGCGAACAAGCGTAGGAGCGAACGATAAAATAAACATGGGTGTAATTGGTTGCAAAGGTCAAGGGTGGAATAATCTTACTGCCTTTTTAAAAATCAGCGAAATCAATTGCTTAGCTCTGTGCGATATTGACGATTCTATCATCAATCAACGCAAAACCGACTTGGCAAAAGCGGGTATTGGCAACCCAATTATCTACAAAGATTACCGCAAAATGCTCGAAAATAAAGACATTGATTTCGTAATTGTTGCCACACCCGACCATTGGCATTGCCTGCAACTAACCGATGCGTTGTCGGCGGGCAAAAATGTATTTTGCGAAAAACCCGTTGCTAATTCAATAGGAGAGGCTCGGATTATGGAAAATGCCGTAAAAAAATCGGGTAAGGTAGTGCAAATAGTTCAATGGCAACGTTCGATGAAACATTTTCAAGATGCAGTTGCGTTCGTTCAATCGGGTAAATTGGGCGATATTCTCACCACTAAAACGTGGATGTATCGAGGTAACTCATCGCCACTTCCTATCATTCCAAATTCGCCAATTCCAGCAGGAGTTGATTATAAAATGTGGCTTGGTCCCGCCCAAATGCGAGAATTTAACGTAAATCGCTTCCATTACGAGTTTCGTTGGTTTTGGGATTATGCGGGTGGACTCATGACGGATTGGGGCGTACATCTAATTGACATCGTGTTGTGGGCAACGGGCGTTGATACGCCAAAATCTATCATGGCATCAGGATCAAAAATTGCTTTCCCAGACGATGCCCGTGAAACCCCCGATTATCTGAACGTGATTTATGATTATGGAAAATTCACGATGTCTTGGGAGAACATTATGGGCATCACGGGCGGATTATACGGACGACAACACGGTGTTGCTTTTATTTGCAAAAACGGAACATTAGTCGTCAATCGACAAGGTTGGGAAGTGATTCCAGAGAAAGTAAACGGCAAAGATTTAATGGAAGCCGTACCGCTAATAAAAGCATCCGATAATGGCTTGGATAATCATACTAAAAACTTTGTAAGTGTACTGAAAAGCAAGGACTTAACGAAATTGAATTGTCCAATTGAAGCGGGCGTGAAAGTGGCGATAAATTCACACATGGGTAATGTTGCGTATCGAGTAGGGGAGAAGATTTATTTTGATGAAATAAGCGATAAGTTTACCAGTAAAAAGGCTAATAAGTTAATTATTCCTGATTATAAAAATGGCTGGAAAATGCCAGTGGTTTAGTAATTAAATACTGATTGATTTGTCATTGGCTATCTGATTTTTTTCTCTTAAAATTAAAAATGCGTTCAAAATTGATTTTGAACGCATTTTTAATTTATATTATCAACCAATCACTAATCTTCCTTCTCGTCACTTGGTAATGTATAAGTGAATTTATTTTCGATGAATTCATCAATTGCTAATGACGTTGGCTTTGGCAAACGCTCATAAAATTTTGAAATTTCGATTTGCTCACGATTTTCAAAAATCTCTTCTAAATTATCCACCGAAGAAGCAAAATCAGATAATTTGTTGTTCAATTCTTCTTTTGATTTCAAAGCAATTTGTCTCGCTCTTTTTGAAATAATTGCTACTGCTTCGTATGTATTGCCCCCAGCGATATCCGCTAATTCAGCTACGTTTCTGGTAATGATTGATGGATTTGTTGCCATTTTGTTTTTTTACTGTTTATCTGCTGCGCCAACCTTGGCAGTGTTTGATTTTTCTTTTTCTCTTAGAGCCTTATAATCAGCTTCTAATTTTGCAATTCTATCACTTTCTTTGATACTTACATCATATAATTTCTCTGCTTTTTTTAAGAAATTACTTTGAGGATATTTATCAACTAATAACTGATAATACTTTATAGCTTCGTCAAAACGCTCTTTTTGCTTACTTTCAATTGTGCTTTGTGCTAAATCATACTGGGCTTTGACTTTCAAGTAAGCCATCTCCTCATTAAATTCCGAATCTGGATAATCTTTCTGAAAATTATTAATTTCAATAACTGCCGATTTCAACGTTGCGATATTAAAAGCACTTGTTTTTAAATATAACTTAGCTTTTTCGTAAGCCTTTTTTTCTAACTTCACCCTCAAAGACTTAATAATATCCGAGGCTTCATCCCTAAATTTACTGTCAGGATTGTTGTTTATAAAACTTTGTAACTCATTTATGGCAGTAATCGTTCCACTTTGATCGAGATTGAAATCGGGCGAATTTTTAAACAAAGAATATGCCGACATATATACTGCTTCTTCATAATACTCACTGCGAGCAAAAGTTTCCGCAAACCGTTTGAAATGGAAATTTGCAGTTTCGTAACTTCCCATGTGGTAGTCACAATAAGCCTGGTAGAAAGTAGCTACTTCTTGTTGATCAGTACCCGTTAAAATCGGTAATAATTCCTCGAAAAGTATGCTTGCTTTGTCGTATTGCCCTTTTTTGAAAAATCTAACTGCGGCTGCATATTTCTTCTTTTCGTCAGTCATTTTTCTAACTTTCTCGAAGCTACTACAAGCGGTTAGGGTTACTGCAAAGAGTATAAATAATATAAATCTATTCGTTTTGTACATAAGAATGCAAAGTTAAGGTTTTTTTGGGAGATTGAAAATCAAGCCCTTAACTATTATCAAATTTCGTTATTAAAACGTTGAAAACGGGAAGAGTAACATAAAGTTTAACAAATTTTAACAAGGGGTTTTTATGGGATAAATCACTTGATGATTTTTAAAAATCTTTTATGGAACTAATTATTTCAAAGTTGAACTATTTTTAAATCCCAAATCCCAAATCCCAAATCCCAAATCCCAAATCCCAAATCCCAAATCCCAAATCCCAAATCCCAAATCCCAAATCATTTGGAAAGATGCTTAGACTTTTTTAATTTTCGTCAGAATAAAAACAATTACATAAATATGATGAATTCTGGAAGTCTTAAATCTCGCCTTTTTATTGGGCTAATCATGGCAGGAATTGCCTTGTTTTCTTATTATTCCAAAATGCAGGTGAATCCAATTACGGGAAAAAGCCAAGCCGTAACAATGACTCCACAGCAAGAAGTGGCAACAGGTTTGCAATCTGCCCCGCAAATGGCAGCTGAATTTGGGGGGCTTTATTCTGGACAAAAAGAACAAGATTTAGTAAAAACGGTGGGAATGAAAGTGGTAACAAATTCTGATGCAGCAAAGTCAGAATATCAATTTAATTTTCACTTACTCGCTGATCCTGAGACAATTAATGCCTTTGCTTTGCCAGGTGGACAGATTTTTATCACAGTAGGATTGCTGAAAAGACTTAAAACAGAAGACCAATTGGCGGGTGTTTTGGGGCATGAAATTGGACACGTAATTGGTCGTCATTCTGCACAACAAATGGCAAAAGATGAACTCACAAGTGGGCTTTTAGGGGCAGCCGTAGCCGCAACTTCCGATCCGTATAATTCCAATAATTCAGGGGCTATTGCTCAGTATGTAGGAAAAATGATTACCATGAAATATGGTCGTTCCGATGAATTAGAAGCCGATAAGTTTGGTATTAAATACATGATAGAATCAGGATACGAACCACAAGAAATGATTGCAGTAATGGAAATTTTGAAAGAAGCATCTGGTGGTGCAGACCGTCCTTCTGAATTCCAAAGTACACATCCAGACCCTGACCATAGAATTATAGAAATCAAAAGAGCTTTGGAACAGTATAAGAAGACGGGTAAATTGGAATGGTAGATTTTAGACCACGGATTGAACGGATGTTACGGATTTAAAATGGGACACACAGTCGGATTTTTATTTATCCTGTATTGTATAACGAAGGCTGGGTTCAAAACTCAGCCTTCGTTTATTTATCAAGTATATGTTAAAAAATCCGACTATGCGTCCCAGTCTAAATCTGTCTAATCAGCACAATCTGTGTTCTAAAAGGTTTCGCCAGAAACGTATTAATGACCACCAGACATTTTAATTTCGGTTGAATCCGCAATTTTTCCTGATTTCATCAACATCGTTGCCCCTGCCGCAATCAACAAAAGCACTCCTCCGAAAGCAATTGCTTTGCTTGGGTCGTTATCTAAAAATGTTCTTAGAATATATCCAAAAGTTAAGGTCTGAATCAACATTGGAATCACAATCATCATGTTGATAATGCCCATATAAACCCCGTAACGCTCTTTTGGGATTGCCGATACAACCATTAAATATGGAATTCCCATCATGCTCGCCCAACCAATTCCAAAACCTGTAATGGCTGGGAAGAGCAAATATTTATTCTCAATTTGCGAGAAAGCCAAGAACCCTAAACCCGCCAAAACCAAGCAAAAAGCATGGACTAATTTCGGAGAATATTTCTTAGCAAAATAAACTAAACTAAATGCCACTAAAAACATGATAATATTATACCAACCGTTCACTAAACCCGTCCAGCCAACTGCCTCACCGTATAAAGTTGGATTGTCTTTTGGAGTCGTATGATAAACGGTTAAGGCAATACTTTTAGAGGAATTTTGCCAATAACAAAATAAGGCATACCACTGAAACAAATACACCAAAGCCAATTGCCACATCACTTTTGGCATATCAATAATAGCTCCTAAAATATCCGTAAATGGTGAAAATATACTCAAAGGATTTTCCTTCATTTCTTCCAATTCTTCTTCGGTGGGTGGAATCTCGGGCGTAGTTTTCGTACTCCACCAAATTGAGCCAATCGAACAAATTGAACCTAAGAAAAAGGACGCATATACCCATGTAGGCAATGAACCCGTTTTTCCGATAAAAATCATAGGGAAAATGAAAAGCGAAAGATTAGAAAGCGTTTGCCCTAATCCCGTAAAAAAACTCTGTGCCTGAAAGCCAGTTGGTTGCTGAGAAGCATCTAATTTATCAGCAATAAAGGCTCTATATGGCTCCATAGCAGTATTATTACCCACATCCAAAATCCATAAAAGCCCCGCAGCCATCCATAATGAACTACTAAAAGGGTAGGCTAATAACGCTAAACTGCACATTAAAGCACCAATTAAAAAGAAGGGTTTTCTACGACCAAATCGGGGCGACCATGTTTTATCTGACATAGCTCCGATAATTGGTTGAACTAAAAGTCCTGTCATGGGTCCCGCCAAATTTAAAAACGGAATATCGTCAGGATTTGCCCCTAAGAAATCGTAGATTGGATTTACGGCACTTTGTTGAAGCCCAAAACTGTACTGAATGCCAAAAAAGCCGACATTCATGTTGATTATTTGGGAAAAGGTTAAATGTGGTTTCTGCATAAAATTTGATTAACAAAAATGGATTTATATTTCACAATATTAACAAATAATTGACTTTTATAAAGATGAAGGCTCAATTTTCTTTTCGATTGTAGCTCGAAGTAGTACTTCGAAAACAGATTCTAATCGTTCATGTGTTCTCGAAGTGCTACTTCGAGCAACAGTATATAACCCCAAATTTATTATCTTTGAACCATGCTACTTTTTACTTTTCTATTTACGCTTTTTGCTCATCATCCGCAACCCCAAAATGCTGATAGTATGCTTATTGTTAAGCAAATTAACATTGTTGGCAATAAAAAAACTAAGGAAAGCATTATTCTTCGAGAATTAGATTTAGTGATTGGTGATTCTGTTAAAAAGAAAGATTTAGATAAACGTTTAGATCTTAACCGAAGGAAAATTGTTAATACAAATCTTTTCGTAATAGTTGAAATTGAATCAATTCAAAATACTAATAATCAAATAGTTATTAACATCAAATTGCAAGAACAATGGTTTCTTTTAGGCTATCCAATCTTTCAAATTATAGACAGAAATTATGCCGAATGGTGGCAAAGAGGAGCGGATTTTAGTAGAACTACGTATGGAATTGACATAATTCATAGTAATTTCAGAGGACGAGCTGAAAGAATAAATTTACGCCTCGAAACTGGATTTACCCAAAGAATTGATTTTGGATATAGAATCCCTTACATCGACAAAGCTCAAAAAACGGGTGCGGGGTTTAGTTTGTCATACATTATAAATAAAAACCTCGCTTTTAAAAGTTTGTATGATACTTTATTTTACTTCAAAAGCCCCTCTGACATCATACGTAGGCGTTTTTCGGGAACAATTTATTTGAAAAAACGCTATGGATTTTACGACAATCATACGCTCGAATTACGATATAATAACAACTCAATTGCTGACACCATTGCAAAATTAAATCCTGATTATTTTTTGAATACTCAGACTTCTCAAAAGTACTTTCAATTGAGTTATTATTTCAATTATGATTTTCGTGATAACGTGGCGTATCCCTTACGTGGAAAGCGTTATGAGTTGCTCATCAGTAAGTTAGGAATTTTACCGAATGATAATATCAATCAATTAGAAATTTCGGGAGGGTATTCTTGGTATAAACCCATTACAAAAAAACTATTTTATGGACTGAATTTGAAAGCAAAAATTTCTTTTCCAGAAAAACAACCCTTCTATAATACTCGTGGATTGGGCTATTTTCAAGAATTAGTTCGGGGATATGAATTATATGTAGTGGACGGAAATTCTTTTTTCTTGGCGAGGAATAATTTAAAATATCAATTGGTAAATACCAATATTCACTTCAAATTTTTGAAAATAAAACAATTTAATACCGTACCCATTGGCATTTATCCAAACCTATTTTTAGATTATGGCTACGTTCAAAGTTTTAATGCCACAGAAAATAAGAGCAAATTAGCCAATCGGTCAATCTACGGAGGAGGATTTGGAATTGATTTTGTGACGTATTATAACTTAGTAGTTCGTTTTAACTACGCTTTCAACGACCGAAGGGAAAAGGGATTTGTGTTTAGTATTGGAAGAGAGTTTTAGCAGTTATCAATAAACAGTTAACAGTTAAACATTAGTTTGTAAAATATTTATTAGTAAATTAAAAATGCCGATTTGGAACTAATAAATCCAAGTCGGCATTTTTGATAACTGATAACTGATAACTGATAACTGATAACTGATAACTGATAACTGATAACTGATAACCAATAACGCTATAAAAGACAAAAGGAGACGTTAAAAACGTCCCCCTGTGCAAATTAATAGTTCTACACCTATTATCTTAAATATCTTTATTGGTCTGGCTTTAAAAACATGGGGCAACAAAGGTTGCCCCCGTTTCCTAAATACCTAACCACTAATTTCTTTTTGATGCTGTGCTTTCACAACGCAATATTAACTAACAAAATTCTAAATTCCCTAAGAAAGTCTTAGTTTTTTCTAAAAAATCTTTTTTCTTTCTTCGAGATACTGAAATTTTCTTTCCATCTTTCAATTGAACAAACATTTCTTCCTTAACGTCAAATTGAGTTAGATAATTCAAATTAATTGCGAACGATTTGTGAACTCGGACAAATAATTCTGCATCCAATTTGGCTAAAAAATCCTTTAATGTACGAGATACCAACAATTTTTTTCCGTTATTGAAATAAAACATCGTGTAATTGCTGATTGCCTCGAGATGGCTAATATCTTTCCAAGCCACTAAAATTGTTTTTTTGCAAGAGATTGGTAATGAAATACTTGGCTCTCTGAGATTAATACTTTCTTTTACATAATTATTAAAATCTCTTGTAAAATTCTGTACCCCAAATGAATTTACATTAGTTAAGGCTGTTACCATGATAGTTTTTAGTTTAGTTCCATAAATATTATCTATCTGGTGGTTAGTAAGTGATGCAAAGTTGCAAGGTTTATTCTTACTGCACAATCACATGATAGGGTGATATTTCTAAACTATATTCTCATGAATTGCTTTTGCTACGGCTTCCGTTTGCGAATGAACGTGCAACTTATCGTATATCTTCTTAATGTGAGACCGCACAGTATCCATGCTTATGCCACATTTATCGGCAATCATCTTATAACTATTTCCTTTTACTAATAAATTCAAAATTTCTGTTTCACGCTCCGTTAATTTATAGGAAACATTATCAGCAACTCTTGGTTGTGGTGGCAACATTTGCAAAACCTTACGAGCAACACTTGAAGTCATAGGAGCTCCGCCATTATAGGCATCATTTATTGCTTCTAAAAGTCGGACGGGAGGAGTTCTTTTTAAAAGATAACCCACTGCTCCTGAACAGATTGCTTCAAAAATATTTTCATTATCTTCAAAGACCGTAAACATCAACACATTGACTTGTGGAGCAACTTGCTTAATGGTTTTCAAACCCTTCAAGCCATTCACAACGGGCATATCAATGTCCATTAAAACTACATCTGGGTTAAGCTCTGCCATTTGTTCAGCAATTCGCTCACAATTCACAAATGCTCCAATCAATTCAAATCCCATCGAACCACGTAATAATACTGAAAGGCTTTCTCTTAAATCAGGATTATCTTCATAAACTATTATTCTTATTGCGGAAGGATTCATGTGGTAAACAAAGCGTAATTGTGTTTGTATAACAATATTACAATAAATTTTAATGCGACGGTATCACATGATTGGGTGATACGAGTGTAAGCACATAGGTATAATTAGGTTACATAGAAAACTTAGAATCCGAATAGAAATAAGATAATTGAGTAAGTTTTGCTATTTTTTTGATAATTTTGCAACTATATATACACATAGAAGACATAAAAAAATAGGTTTTAGTTTCATGAATTGTATTTGAACTCTTTTTCTATTGTTACCTGTCTTTACTATGTGGTTGCAAAAAATCAAAATCCATTAATCCGTGAAAAAAACTTACGCCTACTTTTTTATTTTGTCAATTCTTGCGTTTGCTCAGATTTCTTGCCAAGACAAAAAACAAACCACAGAATCTGATGTGACAATCACCACCGATTCGACTTCTAAGATAAATACGCTCGAAAATTATAGTCCAACTTTTAGAGCTATCCTCAAAACGGATGCAGGGATGGTTCGTGGACTAAGTATTGGCGATGAGATGAATGTCATTGTAGAATCCGCTCCATTATCTGAAAGTCAGCCTAATAACGGAAAAAGTTATACTGAATATTTTGATGATACTGATTTGAATTTTGCTGATATTCTTTACGTAAATGACTCCGATAATAAAATCAGTGCTATTTCAGTAGATATTTTTATTGAAAAGCAAATGGCTGTTGATAGTCTAATGGGTGAATTTAAAGGATATTTTGATAAGAAATACGGTAAAGGCAAAGGAATTTCTAAAATGACTGTTTGGAAATTGGCAGGAGTAAATAATGAGTTGATGCTTCAAGATGTAAGCACTGCAAAAGACCCTGGGTTGAAGATTATTTTTGCGAAGAGCGGAGATAAACTTTTGCAATAATTTTATTGGAATCCTATTGAACCCCACGCCCAATGCTTGAAATAAAGTTCTGGGCGTGGGGTTTTTAATTATATAAGTATTTGGAATAAATTAATTCATGGCATGACTTAACTCGTAAGTCATTGATAACGAATAAACTATACTAAATCATGCTATGAATATTCTATTAATTAATTTTATCCTAACGCTTAAACATTAAAACCATGCAACCAAATATTATGCTTTTGACCGATAGCTACAAGCTCAGTCATTATAAACAATATCCTGCGGGAACGAGTCAAATATATAGTTATTTTGAAAGCCGTGGAGGAGAATTTGAGAGCGTAACTTTCTTTGGTTTGCAGTATTTATTGAAAGAATATTTGGAAGGGAAAGTAGTAAGCCAAGCGAAAATTGACCGTGCCGCCAAAATGTATGCCGCCCATTTCGGGACTGATAAACTATTTAACAAAGAAGGCTGGGAATATATATTACACAACCACAATGGATACCTTCCCATCCGCATAAAGGCGGTGCCAGAGGGGATGGTTATCCCTACGCATAACGTGATGTTGACCATTGAAAATACAGACCCAAATTGTTTTTGGTTAACTAATTTCTTGGAAACTCTACTACTACAATTGTGGTATCCTTGTACTGTTGCAACGATTAGTAGAGAAGTTAAGGTTATGATTACTAAATACTTAGAAGAAACTGGTGACCCATTAACCATTGATTTCAAACTCCATGATTTTGGATTTAGGGGTGTAAGTAGCGTTGAAAGTGCTGGCATTGGTGGGGCGGCTCATTTGGTTAATTTTATGGGTACGGACACGGTTGCAGCTTTGAGTTTTATTCAAGAATATTACAATACTGATGGTATGTTTGGGTTCAGTATTCCTGCCGCAGAACATAGTACAATTACGAGTTGGGGCAGAGAAAATGAGGTACAAGCCTATCGAAATATGCTAACGCAATATCCCGAGGGATTGGTGGCGGTGGTGAGTGATAGTTACGATATTTATAATGCCTGTGAACATCTTTGGGGCGAAGTATTGAAAGAAGAGATTTTAGGTAGAAATGGAACTTTGGTAGTTCGTCCAGACAGTGGCGAACCGAAAGATGTTGTGTTGAAATGTACGGAGATTTTGGGCGTAAAAATTGGCTTTACCGTTAATGAAAAAGGCTATAAAGTTCTGAACCCAAAAATAAGAATAATCCAAGGCGATGGCGTGAATTATGAGAGCATTGGCGAGATTTTGGAACACCTCAAAAAGCACGGTTGGAGTGCTGATAATGTTGGTTTTGGCATGGGTGGAGCATTACTTCAAAAAGTACACCGAGATACCCAAAAATTTGCCTTCAAATGTAGTTGTGCAACCATTAACGGCATGGACCGAGACGTGTATAAAGACCCCGTTACTGACCATGATAAAAAGAGTAAAAAAGGACGTTTGAAGTTGGTAAAAGAGGATGGAAAATATTTGACAAAAGCCTTGCATGAAGACGGAGAAGATATTTTGCGGACGGTTTTTGAGAATGGATTGATTTTGGAAGAGATTGATTTTGAAGGGATTAAGGAGAATGCAAATAGTTGATGTTCAATGGATTGAAATCTATAAATAACTCACACCAGTATATTCCACTCGACAATACAATAAAAAAATCAGAAAATTTGGCTTCTACTCATTTAAACCCCAAATGGTCGAGTAATTTATACTACTTGTCTATGCTAATTTTTTGATTCATTTTAAAGTATTTGTTTTGTAACGGAATCCTAATTTTCTAAACGATTAGGGGTTTATCATCAAACAAAATAGTTTAATATCATGGAAAATATACTCAAATTTCAATACCGTAGGATTAGTACAAAATTTCTACAAAATCTCTTGGTAACTTTGTTCCACATACTTCAAAACATACGTGAAATGCTCAAAAATCTATTTTTTATTTTCATTTTATCATTAAATGTTGCCATTGCTCAAAACCCAAAATCTGGGCAAGTTTCTGGCAAAATTATGGATGCTTCCAATAATGAAGTTTTGCCGTTTGCTACCATCGGTTTTTTCCAAACCAAAGATACCAAAGATTCGCTCGTGGGTGGCATGACTGTGCCTATCACAGGAGAATTTTTGTTTACTAATTTGCCCCTCGGAAAATTAACCGCCAAGATTTCATTTGTGGGTTATCAGTCTATTAGTCAGGTAGTTGAGGTAGGAGAGGAGGCAATTGATTTAAAAGTTATTCGATTAATGCCCGATTCAAAATTGTTGCAAGAAGTTCAAGTAAAGGGCGAAAAAGATCAAGTTTCTTTGGGAATGGATAAGCGAGTTTTCAACGTTGCCAAGAGTCTAACGTCTATTGGTGGAACGGCGGAATCACTCTTACGAACTGTGCCTTCCGTGTATGTGGATGAAAGTGGGAATGCGAGTTTACGCAACATGGCAACCACCATTTATGTCAACGGAAAGCCTACGCAACTGACCCTCGCCCAGATTCCTGCCAATCAAATTGAGTCGGTGGAGGTGATTTCAAACCCTTCTGCTCGTTATGATGCCTCCACTTCGGGCGGTATTGTAAACTTGGTTTTAAAGAAAAATCGGGCAACGGGTTTTAATGGTTCTGTGAGTGCAGGAGTCGGTAATAATTCACGTTATGATGGTTCCTTAAACTTAGATTATCACGATGGAAAATGGAATTTCACGGGTTTATATAACCTAAATTCAACCCAAAATCCCTTAAATGGTTACGTAAATAGAACTAACTTTTTGAATGGTTCGCCTACCAGTTATTTCAACCAAAATACGGATATTACCTTAGATAACGCCTTTCAAAATGGACGAATTGTGGTGGATTATGCCGCCAATAAATATAATACTTTTTCATTGGCAGGAACGGTTGTGGGTGGAGCTTTTAATCAAATTTCTAATCAACAATACGAATATAGAAATGCCCAACAAGCCATTACGAGCTTTGGAAGTCGAACCACCATTCCCGAAAATTCGTACACAAATATTGGTTTGGAATTCGATTGGAAAAAAACTTTTGCCAGAAAAGGGCGTGAATTGAGTTTCGTTTCTTCTTATACCCGCAACAAAGTTTCCAACGCTGCGGATTGGCTAACCACCGCAAAAAATGCCGATGGAAGCAATCAACCCACATATCCAGAAACGGACAGGATTACGGGTCGTCAAATTGGCTCGCAATATTTGGCACAATTGGATTATGTTCATCCAAAGAATGATTCTACTAAATTTGAAATGGGTTTGCGGAGTTATACTTTTGGAAGAGATATTCAGTATTTTTTCAATCAACAAAACAACGATACAAAAGTCTTCACATTATTGCCTAATTATTCGCAAGATGCAGATATTTTAGAGACGGTGAATGCTCTGTATTTTCTCTATAATCGTCGTTTGAAACACAATATTACAATGGAAGCGGGATTGAGGGTTGAACAATCTTTCCTTCATGGAACATCAAGATTTGACGGTTCAACTTTTGGGTATGATTATCCAAAAACAGGTGGTGACGGTTGGTTTCAAGCATTTTTTCCTTCCTTTTCTGTGAATAAGAAATTAGGAGAAGAATCTGAACTCGGTTTTAGTGCAAGCAGAAAAGTGGGCAGACCAGGTTTTAGACAATTATTTATCGGAATTCAGTCGAACGACCGACAAAATATTACCATCGGAAATCCAAAAATTCAACCCGAATTTATTAATACTGCGGAGTTGAATTATAGTCAAAATATTGGTCATTTGAGTTGGTTGGCTTCGGCTTATTATATTTACGAAGACCATACAATTAAACCTTTTACACAACCATCCGCCACTGACCCTTCGATTTTAGTAACGTCTTTTATCAATGCCAAAGCGGATATTCAGTATGGAATGGATAATACCTTTAAATATACCGCTGGACCGTTTTCTGCCACTGCCAATATCAACGTTTTTGACTTCATTGTTCAAACGGAAACCATTACGAATGAGGCGGTTGTGTATCGGGCAAAGCTCAATTTATCGTATCGTTTTCCTGCGAATATTTCAGCTAATATTAATCTAAATCGTGATAGTAAATCCCCAAGTTTACAAGGGTATAGATTGGCAATTCAGGCGGCAGATTTTGCCATTAGGAAGTCATTTATGGGTAATCGGGCAAGTTTGGTCTTCACGGTAAATGACATTTTTAATTCTCGAAAACAAGTCTCAACCATTGAACAAGCCAATATTTATCAAGAAAGCATGAATCGTCGTGAGGTACGTTTTTATAAATTAACGTTACAACTACCGATTGGAAAAGCCAATACCACTTTCCGCAAGAAAGAACGTAAAATGGACAAATCGGACATTGATTTTGGGAATTAATGAGGTGAAATTTCGATTAATTTCATGAATAGTATGCAATAATGGTTAAATCAAAAAGACGGTGAGACAAATTCTTGCCGTCTTTTTAGTTTGTTTCGTAACCCAATGAAAAACCAAGATTAAATCACGCAAAAATCTATTCTGAAATAACAAAAATCCTCTATATTTACGCTAACACCGCTAAATATTCTCTAATCTAAAATTAATCTCTTGATAGAATGAATCTTTTTAGTCGTAATACTTTATCTGATGAAGTTATTCTGAATGGAATTATTAGTGATGGAATTCTCCAAAGAACCACCGAGAATAGACTTTACGAACATTTTTTTTACTTCATTAAGGATGCAACTTGCAAACATAAAATATTGGAAGATGAGGCTGCCAGTTTATACACTGATACTATTTTGGCATTTATCGAAAACGTCAAAAGCAAGCGTTTCGAGGGGAAATCTTCACTAAAAACGTATCTATATCAAATTTTTTCTAACAAATGTGTTGACTTCATTCGCAAAAATGCGACTAACAAAATGAGCGTCCATGAAACTCAACCCATGCAAGATTGGGTTTTGGCGATGCCTGACGATGCAAAAAATATCTTACAAAAACTTATTTCAGATAATGAAATTATTGTTCTGAAAGAAAAAATTAAACTTTTGGGAGATAAATGTCAGCAGATGTTAATGGCTTGGGGTGAAGGGTTCTCGGACAGTAAAATTGCCGAAGAATTAGGCTATCAGACATCAAATGTGGCGAAAGTAAGTCGTTTACGATGTCTGGATAAATTGAAAGAGTTTTATAAAAAATGAAATACCAACCACATAAATAAGTACGAATATGTTAGAGCAAATTGAAAAATATCTAAACCAAGAAACCAGCCTTTCAGAACGACAAGGCTTTGAAAATCAGCTCCTTACAAACAAAGAGTTAGCGAAAGAATTTGCGTTTTATATGCAAGCAAAAGTAGCAAATCAAGAAATTGGGAAGGAGAAAAGAAAGGCTGAATTTGAAGAATTGCGGAAAGAAATATCCAATCGTTCAGCTGGAAAAATTAAACCAATGATTTGGATTTCTGGAATTGCCGCTTCAATTATTTTGGCTCTGGGATTTTGGTGGTTTTTAACTTTAAATTCACCTAAAACCGATACCCTTGCCGATACATACATACAAGAACATTTTGAGAATTTACCCGTGAAAATGGACGGAAATACGGATAGCTTGCAGATAGGTTTGCGACTTTTCAATGAACAAAAATTATCAGAAGCTCAAACGATTTTTGAGGATATTTTACAGAGAAAAAATAGTGATAGTGAAGCCATAAAATATGCTGGAATCACGGCACTACGTTTGAAGAAATACGATAAAGCAATTGGTTATTTTCAATCACTTTCACGCCAAAAGAATTTATATTCAAATCCAGGAAAATTTTATCAGGCTTTGACTTTGATAAAACAACATTCTGCCAATAAAAAAGAAGTAAAATTTTTGCTTAAAGCGGTGATTGACAATAACTTAGAAGGAAATTCGGAGGCACGAAAACTGATAATTAGTTATCAGTAAGCAGTTATTAGTAAATAAAAAATGTCGATTTAGAATTAATAATTCCATATCGACATTTTTTGTAACCAGTAACTAATTAAGATAAATCACTCCAACGATAAGCCTCAATTAGCTTCATTTCACCATCTTTCCCGTTAATAGAATTGCCGTGTTCCATGCCTAAAATGAATTCGCCACGGTTGGTTGCTTTAGCTTTCTCATTGATGTGTTTGAAAAGATATTTATAATTTACTTCGCCCGAAGTAGGTTCATTTCGTCCTGGTTCATCGCCAATTTGGAAGTAAGCAATTTCGTCCCAAGCCCAATCCATGTGTTGTGTCATGCGTCCTTCGTTGCGTTGCATATGCCACATATCGAACAAAATCTTGCAAGCAGGACTATTCACTGCCTTGCAAATCATATATGTTTGGTCGGAATGGCGGAGAAATAAATCTGGATTATCGGAAAGTGGTTCGAGAACCATTGTTAAATTATGCAGTTCAAAAATGGCAGACGCTTGTCGCAGAGATTCAATTACATTTGCCGTCTGAATTCCCATGGGTAAATCCCTTTGAAAATTACCAGGAACTACTGTCATATATTTGGCATTACATCGTTTTGCTACTTCAACGGCGGTTTTACAGGCAGATAAAAACTTGTCTCTCCATTCTTTATTGCCCGTTGTTAAGGTACTTTTTGGGGGCCAATTATCAAAACCTACTACAAAAACACCCATCGACATACCTAATTTTGCCATTGTTTCGCCAATTTTAGACTGCAATTCAGGCGTTTTTCCCATCATACCATTGTCTTCCAAGGCTCTGAAACCCATTTCGTGCATGAATTTCAATTGGTCAATTTCGTCTTTTCCAGCGGAATTTTCAAACATCCCAAAATGAGGAGCATATTTAAGTTTAAAAGGCGTTTGTGGAGCATTAATTGCCTGATTTTCAGAACCTTTCACAAATGAAGGTATCGAAACTAAGCCTGCCGAGGCAATGATGTTTTTAGTAAAATCTCTTCTTTCCATTGGGTTTATTTAGTAATAACTTCTTTCAATGACTTCCTTTGTTATTACCCAAATTTAAAGAATAATTTTCAATTAAATGAAGAATTTATTTCCTTCTTAAATATTCCACCAAATCGAATCAGGGTAGTTTTTGTCTAAGACCACAGGTTCGCCAATCATGGGTGTTGCCATTTTTAGATTTTTGCCCTCAATATGCTGTTTCAAGCTAATGATTGGCTCGTTCCAATCATGAAAAGATAAGGCAAATTTTGCCCAATGCACTGGCATAAAAGCCTTTACGTTCAAATCTTGGGCAATTTGGGCGGTTTCCTCAGGAAGGCTGTGGATATAGTGCCAATCCAAATTATACTGTCCGTTTTCCAGTAACGCAAAATCAAAAGGACCGAATTTGTCACCAATTATTTTGAAATGCGTATCATAACCCGAGTCACCACCCAAAAAGATTTTATAGCCGTGAATATTCAAGACAAAAGAAACCCATAAAGATTTGGCACGAGTAAAACTTCTACCCGAAAAATGCCTTGCGGGCGTTGCAGTAAGGGAAATATCGGACGAAATTTCGTGCGATTCCATCCAGTCAAATTCAATGATATTTTCGGGTTTTATGCCCCAAAGTTCCAAATGTTCCCCCACGCCCAAAGCAGTATAAAACTTCTTTACTTTTGGAATTAGTTTTGTAATGGTCTGATAATCAAGGTGATCGTAGTGGTCGTGGGAGAGAATGAGCATATAAATATCGGGCATATCATCCACACCATACGTATTTGTACCTTCAAAGGCTTTCACCATAAACGACACGGGCGAGGCGTTGCCACTGAAAACAGGATCAACCAAGATATTAATGTTTTTTGATTTGATTAGGTACGAAGAATGCCCAAACCAAATGATAGTTGGAGTTTCGGCAGAAAGGTTTTTTAAATCAGTTTTAACGGAAGGAAGCGTTACTTGAGGTTCAACGTTTTTCGATTTAAAAATAAAATTTTTCAACATTTTAACCATCGAAGCATCTTTGGAAGTTACTTCCGTTGGCGATAAATTTTGAAAAATACCATTTCGATAATTGGGTGATTTCAAGATTCGAGTTAAACGATTATTGGTTGGATGTTGTCCAAAAAGTTTTTGCCTTAAAAAAAAATACGAGCCGCCGCCGAGTGCAACAATTGAGGTTAAGAGGAGTTTTAACATGGTTCTGCGTTTCATTGGAAGATTTTATTTCTTTACAAACTGACTTGCTTGCTTATTTCGTTCGGCTTTGCTTAAAATTTGATTTAAAAGTAAGTATCCGTCAGTTTGCTCGAAATACTTTCATTTCCACTACGCATAGTCTCCATTCAAAATATCGAATGACTCTTTGTTTAGTTTATACTTAAAGAAACGTTTATCTAAATCTGTGGGTGTTCTGATAATGCTTTCGTTTATACCATGAGTAACCATTAATTTAGCATTAAGCGATTTGATAAATTCACTCTTTATTTTTCGCTGATTTTCGGATGTTTTATGGGTTATTCCTAACAATTCATGTATTTCCTGATTTTCAAGACCACCATTTTCTTGATGCTCAATCAATGCTTTGATAATAATACGTTCTTGTGAATTGAATGGACTTACCGCCACATTTTCTGTATAATTAGCTTCCTTTTTTCTATTTTTTAAGACATAAATTCCTCCAATCATTAGTAGAATTCCACCCATCGAAAGCATTGCAATCATCTTCCAATTCATGCCTGTTTCATAAAAATTACCCATTAAAACCGACTCTTGCTTAATCTGGTCGATAGATATTTTGATTTTTCTAATCTCTTTATTTTTATTATCAGCATAGTTATAGAAATACAAGGTGTCATGCCAACAGTAAAATTTCAGCATTTCATGCTCTGGGTCTTCCACTTTGTTATCCAATATTTTTTTAGTATCCGTCCATGTATATAATTCATTGTTGATTGGGTCAGCAAGGCGGATTTTTCCTTGTGGGGTATCGTAATATTTTATTAGAAAATACTTTCCTGTCCATAAGGTGTACGGTCTTGTTTTATCTATTCCAAATTCTTTTAAATTTGAAACATCAATTTCTCCCTGTTTTTGCCAAGTTTTATCCTTAAAAGAAAAAATATAAACCCCATAATCAATTTGTGGCTTCCCTTCATTTTCAGAATCACTATGAAAAGTATTGAAAGCTGAGAAAAAAATATCCTTTTGAGAAATATAGCCATTCAAGCCATCATTGATTGCTTTTGGAGCATCATTCTTTGGCGAATAACTCTCCCATTCATTCGTGGAATTTTTGAAATAGGTTTGAATATTGGTTGTTTGCCAAAAGCCATATCCGCCAAAACTAAAAAGGGTATCTTTTCGCATAAATTTAGCAGCCAAACAATTATACCCACGATAATAAGTCTTATCAATTCGCTCCAAAACTCGGGTCTTGAAACTAAAACGATAGACTTGATTCGTACAATCTATTAAAAATGTTCTTGATTGCTTGTCTGAATTACTTTCAAAACTATATACCCGAACCACAGGCGGAAAATCACTTTCATTGATATTTATAGAAGTAACCTTCCCAAGATTTACCCAAACGCTGGGCGAGGTTTCCATAAACAGCGACTGATTGGATAAATCAATTTTGAAGAGTCTTCCATCGGGATAACCTGCCCAAATAAGATTAACCGCCCATGAATAATTGGGAATTAGCAGAGAAAAAAGCAAAAGGCGGAGGAGAATTTTCAAGGTTAAAATTGGTGGTTTTAGATAAAATATAACCCAAAATTATGTGAAAATACGTGAATAACTGAAATTACACGATTTTTTTAGTAAATGAATCAAAAAACTTGATGCTTTGTGGAGTTTTTTGATAGTTATAATTAAAGGGGGACAGCTTTCTGAACATGAAGAAAATGGAAGGTAATCCAAGGTATGTTAGAATAAATAACTTAAACGAAAAGGACATATTTGTAGTCGAGTATGAAGATAGTTTAGAAAACGACCAAAATGAAATCAAAAATATTTCAGACTTGTTTAAACGTAATTATAAATTAGTTTCGATAATTGACAAATATAATCAGTTATTTGAACAGAAGTACAAGGAGAAAATTGATTTTTCTGAACCCCAAAAATTGCTTGATGCTCTTAACCTTTTAAGTAAAGGAGAGATTGATTACATTGAATTTTGGAGTGATAACATTTATCGTTACAGTCTTGGCAGGAACGGCGAATACTTTATTTCTCAATCATAGTATGTCTCAATTTAATGTAAAAAACTATAAATTATTTCGTGGCTGATGCCTCTACCAAACACGGACAAAATAAAAAAACTGTTAGTAAAGTATTGCCAATTAAACGCTTGATTTTTTTTACTATGTTTAGTAGAAATGATATGCAGAAACACAAACAAACTTTTGGCATGACTATTAGTAAAGTGTCCAAAAGTGCGAGAAAATAAAAAAAATAAAATGAAAAGAAGACTAATTAATTTTTTGATAGTATTTAATATAGCTTGTAGCTGTAACAACTACTCTAAGGAAACCAGTGAAAATGATACAATTAAAATTGATTCTGTAAATATTAATGTAGAAAGAACCGCAGAAAGTTTTGCTGGTAATAGCTATAATTTAGGTAATTACCATAATATTGAATTTAGAACTACTTCCAATTATTTTATATATCAGAAGCCTGCTAATTGTGGTGGCTATGGTGAATGGTCAATAAATAATGGTAGCATTATTCTTGGTCCAAATAGTAGTAATTGTGAAGGAACAAGGGCTATGGCAGGAACATATGATTTTTTTAATTTTGAATAACATATATTCGAAAAATAAAAAATTGTATCCGTGGAAAGTGTATTACTGGGACGAAGAAAACATCGATATAAACTTAATAATGGCGTTTTATAATATCCAAATGTCATAGATTTTTTTTCCAGATAGAAGTAATGAATAACAAACTGTATTGACATTTTAAAGAATTAGACATTATACAATAATGAGTAAGAATAAATTAATTGGAGCTGCAATTGGCTTTATGATTGGAATGCTAATGGGACTTCAAATGTGCAGTTCGTGTAGGGGTAGCAGTAGAACTGCACCAATAGATTTTCAGTTTGGAGCTATTTTAGGTATTATTTGTGCCATTTCAGGGGCTATAATAGCTAAGGATGAAAAAGGGAAATAATCTCACCTCATTGACAAGCACAACAAAAACTCGTAATTTTGAGAAAAAACAAAAATAACATGGGATTAGTGTATGCAGATATTGAATTAGTAAACAGTGGTGATTTAGAAATGGTACGCCGCAATGTCATGGATAAAGACGAAGTGCGTCATATAAACATCAATATGCTCGCAGATAGCGGAGCATACATGATGGCAATAAATTTTCGCCTTTGTTGGTGTTTTCACCAACAACTTTGCGTCAGCACACACGCCAATATGACCACCAATATTACTAATTCACACGATTTGGGGTTTCGCCCTTGTTGGAGTTTTCTCCAACAAGCTACCGTCCGATTTGTTGGAGAAAACTCCAACAAAGGCGAAAAGATGAAGTAATTGTTTCTGTGCCTTTGTCTGGGCGACCCCATCTGAATTTGGATTCACCAGATTAGCAGATTTTCAGAATTTTGCACTCGGATTTTAATCCCCAAAATTCACTAATCCCACGAATCCAAATTCAGACAATCCTACTTCTTCTTCAACCCAACTAAATACTCCACCAAATTCACCGCTTCATCCTTCGTCATGCCATCCATCAAACCCGTAGGCATCATGGAATTTGGTAGTTGTTTCATAGATTTCACGTTGGCAGTTTTTAGATTTTGGGTAATTCCGCCTGGCATTTTCAAGACTAAATCCGTTTCCGTTTTTGAGGAAATAATGCCATTCAATATTGAGCCGTCTTTCATTTTCAATTCCCATCCTTCATAGCCAAAACCAATACCCGCATCGGGATACATGATGGCTAAATATTGTCCTTCTTTTCCTAATTTTGAGCCAATTTCAGAAAGTTTTGGACCAAAATCTATGCCATCACCGTTCACTTGGTGGCAAACGGAACAATTGGCGGTGAATGTTTCTACGCCTTTTTTTGCGTCGCCATTCATCGCAATTAATTCAGACATTGGTGGTAATTTTGTTTTGATAGCCGCCGATGAATTGCCTAAATATTTGGCTGCATCTACTCGTACGGTTCTTCTCCATGCCCGACTCACACCATCCACAGCCACAGGAATGAAGTCTTTCTGAATTTTATTTTCTTTCAGATAAGCCAAGATCATGTCTTCTCCACCCCAACTACTCCCCAAAAATCGGGTTGCTTCTCTTCGTAAATTGACAGATTTAGTTTTGTCGAACATAACCGATTTTATAAAATCTAAATGCGATTTTCCACCCGTAAAACTTACTGATTTTAAGGTATTTATCGCTAATTTTTCTTGTTTCGGATTATTAATGGTGGCTTTCATTAAAGCTAAACCTTCGGGAGATTTTACCAAAATATCCCCTGATTCACGAATAAACTCGTTCTTTCCAATCATCCCCAAAAGCCTTTTATTTTCTTCTGATAATTGGTATTTCTCTTGCATTAATATGAACTCTTTGCCCTCCAAAGTTGCCATCAATTTTGTTAAAGATTGCTTCGCCACGGGTGAAGATTTCACGAAATCAGCATCTAAATGACTCAACGCCAATTTGTTAATCTGATTCTGTTCTTTTTGATTACCTTCCTTCAACATGGCTAACAAAGCTGCTGATTTTGATTTTCCATTATTAAAATCAAAGGCTCTGAAATAACGTAAACGGTCTTTTAATTCCGTCTTGTTGTCCGTGGCTAAACTTGCCAAAAATTTTACCGATTCGTTAGTTCTTGCTCGCCACACAATGTCTCTGCTGGCTTCGGTTTGAGTAGGATCAGCAATCTTTTTCAGGTAAGCCGCAAAAGAAATATCCCAATTTTCGGAAGCCCCAATGCCCAAAGCTTCCAAATACCAGCGGTCTTTGCCATCGTGTTGAGCGGCTAATGTTGCCCAAAGTTCAGCGGCTTCGGGCGATTTATTTCCGTGCAACGCCACCGCACACTCACGGCGAACTTGTGGGTCAGAATCTTTCGCCAAAGTTTTTAAGTAAGAAACAACATCCAATTTCAACTGGCGAGCCGCTCTAATTCCTGCAATTCTGATGTCGGGATTTTTGTCCGCCAAAGCCATTTCAGTATATTTTTTACCATCTATCATTTTGCTCAAAGCCCAAAACGCTCGTGCTTTCATGCGTGGATTTTCTGAATTATATAACTTAACTAACTCATTTTCAGAATCCTTGCCAAATTTCATCAAGGCTTCCCAAGCCAAATAACGAGTGGCTAAATTGGGACTTTGCAAAGAAGCAACCGCTCCCGCAGGAGTCGATAAATCTACGGTAGGAACTTTGTAAGGCGTATTTTCGGGAGCAATTCTGTAAACCCGTCCACGCACTTGGTCGCCAGCTTGATGTCCGCCCACGCCAGGGTCATACCAGTCGGCAACGATTAACGAACCATCGGGAGCCACGCAAACATCGGCAGGACGAAACCATTGGTCTTTTTCCTGTTTCATGATGTTCACAATTTCGGCAGAATAGCCCGCTCCAGACTTCTGAACGGGATATGACCGCACCACATTATGCCCAGGTTCGCAGTGAATCATTTGTCCTTGAAAAACCTTTGGTAAAAGTGTTCCTTCGTACACAATCATGCCCGTGGGTGACCCTGAGCCTGTTTGTAAGAGATTTGGCATTGTGCCAGGATCGTTCAAATGCCAGTGTCTTTTTGGAATTTCTTGTTCAATATTTGTACGATTTACATCCCACGAAGCACGGGTCAATTGGTCTTTATAACCATAACTTCCGTATTCCATCACGTAATTAATTCTTACGCCCTCGTTGCCATCGTCATCATTATCCGACTGCCACATGGTTCCGTAAGAGTCCACGGCAACTTCATAATTATTTCTAAAATCATCGCCTAAACATTCCACTTCCGAACCGTCCATATTACAGCGAAAAACCATTCCTTCTTGATAATTTTTTTCAGAAATTTCCTTACCGAATTGGTCTTTAACCACATTTCCAGCAGCATCTTTCAAGATTTCACCCGCATTACCAAAGTTAAAATATAGCTTTCCATCTGGTCCAAACACAAAGGCGTGCATCCCGTGGTCGTGCTGTTCGCCCTTTATGCCTTGAAATAGAATTTCCTTTTTGTCTGCCTTATCGTCTCCATCGGTATCGGTCAATTTCCAAACGTAGGGACTTTGCGACACGATTGCCACATTTCCCAAAACAGCAATGCCCAAAGGAGCGTTCAGCGATGGATCTTGGTAGAAAACTTTGCTAATATCCGCCTTTCCGTCTCCGTCTTTATCTTCCAAAATCATGATTCTATCGCCTTCTTTTTTCGTAGGATTCCCCGTAATATCTGGACGATAATTGTATGCTTCCAAAACCCAAACCCGTCCACGAGCATCCACTTCAATATCAGTCGGATTCATAAGCATCGGCTCAGTAGCGAAGGTTTTTACCTCCAAACCATCCGCCATTTTCACACCCGTCAAGGCGTTTTCAGGCAAGCGTTTTTGGGTTTCCGTCATCAACGAATCCACGTAATGATTAATGAATCGGCTCGTGGAAGTATTTTGGTAAGCCATTGAAAGTAAGGCAATTCCAAGGAAAGTGAAAGGAATTCCGAAGCGTAAAGTTTTCGATAATTGCATAATAAAAACAGATTAATGATGTAACAAATTTATCAAGAGGGAAACGACAAATCTATAATTGAATGTTAATAAAATTTGTTCACAAAATACAAAAAATTCCCTGACAGATTTATGCTTTTCTGTCAGGGAATATGTGGGTAATGATTGAACGCAGATGACGCAGATGCTTCGCAACTCAGATTTAAGAGGATTTTTTAATTATAAGATAATACAATTTGAACAAGGAATTCCTATTTCATTTCATACAAAAATCAATCAATACAAATATTTACATCATTCAAATTAACGTTTTTAAAAAATCCTCTTAAATCTGCGTTGCGAAGCATCTGCGTCATCTGCGTGCTATCACCTACTCAAAGATTACTGATTCATTCAATTCTGACCAGTTTTCCATTTGGTTTTTATAATTCGCCTCCACCACATTTCGCTTAATTTTCATGGTTGGAGTAAGCATATTGTTCTCAACCGTCCAACCGCCTTTCACTACAATTACTTGTTTTATGGCTTCGTAGTTTTTAAAGTTTGGGTTAACTCTTTTTATAGTCATATCAATACTTTCAATCAACGCCTGACGTTCCATATTCTTTCCAATATCTGACAGAACAATCAAGACAATTGGTTGAGGTAAGCCCGCCCCAGCCACACAAACTTGCTCGAAAATTGGATTAACCGCCAACATGTTTTCTATCGGAGAAGGCACGATATATTCCCCTTTTGCTGATTTAAACATATCTTTTACTCGACCCGTAATTTTCAAATATCCTTCCGAATCCACTTCGCCCATGTCGCCCGTACAAAGCCAACCGTCATTAAAAAGTCCTTCCGTTAAAATCGGTTCTTTATAATATCCAACAGTATTCCACGGTGATTTCATTAAAATTTCGCCCGTTTCTGGATGAATTTTAGTTTCCACTTTTGGGTAAGGTTTACCAACGGTTCCGCTCTTCACTGCCTCGGCGGGCATAATTGAATGAGCTCCTAAATTTTCTGACATTCCGTAGGCTTCTCGAATTGTGATTCCTAATTTTTTGTACCAATCCAACAAACTGGGAGGCATTGGAGCCGCACCCGTCAAAATTACTTTTGTATCAGCAAGCCCTAAACCCTTCTGAATTTTGCCTTTAATAACCGCTTTTATGAACGGGATTTTCAACAATAAATCTAATCGGCTCTGAGGCATTTTAGCAAGAATTCCCTGCTGAAACTTAGTCCAAATTCTGGGAACTGCCAAAAAGTGCGTTGGCATGGCTTCTTGCAGGTTTTTTTGAAAACTTTCGAGCGTATCAGCAAAGAAAACCGTCCCGCCAGTAGCCATACTTGCGGATTCTACGATATTACGTTCTGCAATGTGGCAAAGTGGTAAATACGAGAAAAAACGAGCATTTTCAGTACCTAATTGTACTTCATATTGGGTATAATTGAGAGCCTCCACAGCAGAATTGTTTGTCAGCATTACGCCTTTCGGAACGCCCGTTGTGCCAGAAGTATAAATAATTGAAAATAAATCATTGGGGTTTGGTTGAATGTTTTTTTGCAAAGGCTCATGAACTTTGATAATGCTATCCCATTCATCTATCTCAGTGGAAGGGCAACCATCATAAAAACTTGGATAAGCAATACATTTCACACTCGGCGGAATGCCATCTTTCATGGTTTTCCAGGAATCTAACTTGCCCACAAACAACACTTTACATTCAGAATGCACCAAGACTTGGTTAAGCTGTTCAGCAACCAAAGTGGGATAAAAAGGTACAGAAACGTGTCCTGCCATCATAATTGCTAAATCAGACATAATCCAATGAGCACAATTTTTTGAAACAATCCCGATGTGGCTTTGTGGTGGAAAATTCATCGCCTTCAAAGCCGATGCCATCCTACGAGCTTGATTTCCTACTTCCTTGAAAGAATATTGCTTGTTTTCATCTCCGAGAGGCTGATTGAGATAGATATTTTCGGGCGTGCTATTTTCCCAATGAAAGAAATTTTCTACGGGTGTTTTGAAGACTTTAATCATGGCTATGTATTGATTATCAGATTATTAAAATGACTTATGAAATTAATTTCGTTTCAATAGAAATAAATTATCATTAAGTTATTAAAATTTCCGTATTATCGTTACATTTGTTATGAAAAAAGTACAATATTTATCGTATTTTTCTCATCCTAACCAATTAAAACACACAATCATGAAGTTACAGGCTGTTCTTCGTGTCCTTTTGATTACCACTTTGGTATTGACAATTGGATACTTTTTTCTCCAAAGTTTCGATTCGTTTGCGTCACACGCTTTCAAGCAACCTTAGATTTTGTTTTAAAAACTTTCAAACGCTGGTAAGCAATTACTGGCGTTTTTTTATTGCCAATAAGGTACGAAGGTTCCAAGTTCTTATAAAACTTTAATTAAAACCCTTTGAGTATTTGTGCCTTATTGGCAAATTAAATCACAAATTCCACTTCTTTAAAATCAAAATAATTTACATTTTCATCGGTCTCAATTCCTAATTTTCCTGTCTCATCAATTCCAATAATTTTTCCTGTAAATTGTTGTCCGTTTTTTCTGAAATAATGAAATTCTTCAAATCTATATAAATTTGATAAGTACCTGATTTTCAATGATTCATAATCGTTATTTTTAATTTTCAAGTAATTTATTTCGATATTTTCTAAGAGCTTTTTTAGTAAATCTGAAAGGTCATATTTTAACGGATTTTGGGTGATTTTTTTGAGAGAAGTTGCCTTATCGTTACTAAATTCTGTTTGATTAATATTTAATCCAATACCAACAATTGAATGCCCAATTTGGTAGCCTTGTAAGAAATTTTCAATTAGAATTCCTCCCATTTTTTTGTCACCAACATAAATATCATTGGACCATTTTACTTTAAGATTTCCGTCAATGAATTCACTCAAAAAATCAAAAACGCCCATTGAAATGG
Organism: Arcicella sp.; assembly: GCA_025354645.1. GTDB lineage: Bacteria > Bacteroidota > Bacteroidia > Cytophagales > Spirosomataceae > Arcicella. The sequence goes on from JANXML010000273.1 coordinate 33,704, forward strand.
CAACATTTAATTGAAATTGGTCGCTTGCTTTTAAGAAATTTGGCTTTAAAATTAATGAAAACGTAAGATTTTCGCCACTGTTTGCTTCCCAAAAGTTTCCTCTTTGCCCACGACCTTCCGTTTGATTATCGGTAATTATGACCGTTCCCTCAAAAACCATGTTCTCAGTCTGAATTATTTGACCAGCAATATCGTTAGTTGAATGACAGCTTGGCAGATATTTTATCAATTTGCCAGTAAATAATGTATTGGGTTGAATATTGTACAAGGTTATTGTGTAATTTTATTGTCCGAAATCTTATCTGCAATATTAGAAATTTGATTGTCAATATTCAGAAAAAAACCGTAAATTAAATTTTTAGAGCATCATTCTAAAAATTCTTGATTCATAATTAAAATAAATGACAGAAGTAAAAACAAAAAGAGATATTAGTTCAGAAGAACTCAGCCAATTGGTGGTGAAGGGAATGCAGGAAAGAAAGGCAACAAACATTGTGGTGATGGACATGAGAAAAGTGAAAAATGCTTTTACCGATTATTTTGTGGTTGCATCGGGTAGTTCAGACACACAAGTTGAAGCCATCGCAGAATCAGTTGATAAAGAAGTTTGGGAATCAACCCGCAACAACCCAAGAAGCACTGAAGGAAAAGCCAACCGTGAATGGATTTTGGTTGATTATTACGACGTAATTGTTCACGTTTTCAAAAAAGACCGTAGAGAATTCTATAAATTAGAAGAACTGTGGGGAGATGCTGAATTTACTTATATTGAGGATTAGTTATTAGTAAATGGTTATTAGTTACTGGTTAAACGGTGTCATTTCAGTTACTAAGTATTTTAATTGTAGGGCTGTTTACCAATTACAAATAACCATTAACCAATTAAAAAACCACTCAAAACCGCATCTTACCATTCTTCATGAAAAGTGATGGTAGGAAACAAAATTATTAATCAACACGTTTTATTAGAAACAGACTTGAGGCAATCTAAAATAATTTGAAAATGTGTTAATTTGAAGATTTGAGAATGAGTAAGTTGAGAATATCTAATTTTCAAGCCTATTATTTTCAAATTATAAAACTTCCAAATTATCAAATTAAACAAAACCTAACACCTCAAAAATTACTTACATAAAAATGGCAGAAAATAATAGTGAAGATAACAAACCACAGGGCTTTCCGAAACGTCGCTCGACTACCCCTGGTAATGGTTTTCAAGGTTGGTTAGTGATAGGATTAGTGATTGCTTTAATCAGTATTTACTTTTTGAGCAAAACGCACGTCCTCCCTAAAATAGACCAGGCTAAGTATGAACAAATGGTTTTGAATAAAGAGATTTCCAAATTAGCGATTCTGAAAGGGAAAGAAGTTGTGGAAATTACCCTTAAAAAAGATTATTTGGACAAATACCGTCAAGAATTAAGTGAACAACCAAGTGCGGTTGTAAATCAAAATGCAGGACCACATTTCGAGAAAGAAATTATCTCGTCGGATGATTTTGTGAGAGAATTAAATGAATTACAAAAAGACATTCCCCGCCCTGACCGTGTGACACCAACGGCAGAAGAACGTTACGGAATTTTAGAATTCTTGATGGGACCAGGATTTTTTATCCTTTTCTTCGTGGCAATTTATTTTATGTTCTTCCGTATGGGAGGGGCAGGTGGACCAGGAGGACAAATTTTTAACATTGGTCGTTCAAAAGCAACTTTATTTGATGGTGATGCGAAAGTTAAAACCACCTTTAAAGACGTTGCTGGACTTGACGAAGCGAAAGAGGAAATCGAAGAGATTGTTGAATTTTTGAAACAGCCAAAGAAATTTACGGATTTAGGGGGTAAAATTCCGAAAGGAGCTTTGTTAGTAGGACCTCCAGGTACGGGCAAAACTCTTTTAGCAAGAGCCGTTGCGGGTGAAGCGGGCGTTCCGTTTTTCTCATTATCAGGTTCAGATTTTGTGGAAATGTTCGTTGGTGTTGGTGCGGCTCGTGTGCGTGATTTGTTCAAGCAAGCAAAAGAGAAAGCACCGTGTATCATTTTTATTGATGAGATTGATGCCGTTGGTCGTTCTCGTGGGCGTGGTGCCATGCCAGGTTCAAACGATGAGCGTGAGAATACCTTGAACTCGTTATTAGTGGAAATGGATGGTTTCGGAACCGATTCTGGAATTATTATCATGGCAGCAACCAACCGTCCAGATGTTTTAGACCCCGCATTATTGCGTCCAGGACGTTTTGATAGAACAATCTCGGTTGATAAACCAGATATTATCGGTCGTGAGGCGATTTTTAAAGTTCACTTGAAACCGTTGAAATTAGCAGCTGACATTGATCCAAAAGAATTATCGGCACAGACACCAGGTTTTGCAGGTGCTGAAATTGCCAATGTATGTAATGAAGCGGCTTTGATTGCGGCACGTCGGAACAAAACTGCCGTAGATATGAAAGATTTTCAAGAGGCAATGGATAGAGTAATTGGTGGTTTGGAGAAAAAGAACAAGCTAATTTCGCCCGAAGAAAAGAAAATTGTTGCTTATCACGAAGCAGGTCATGCGGTGGCAGGTTGGTTCTTGGAACACGCAAATCCGTTGGTAAAAGTAACGATTGTGCCTCGTGGAGTTGCGGCTTTGGGTTACGCTCAATATTTACCAAAAGAGCAATTTTTGTATCGTACCGAACAATTGATTGATGAAATGTGTGTGACTTTGGGCGGACGTGTTGCAGAGGATATTATTTTCGGAAAAATTTCAACGGGTGCTCAAAATGACTTAGAACGTATCACGAAGCTGGCATACAGCATGGTAACGGTTTATGGTATGAATGATAAATTGGGGAATGTCTCTTTCTACGATTCAAAAGGCGGAGACGGCTATAATTTCAACAAACCTTATTCAGAACAAACTGCTCGTGAAATTGATGAGGAAGCTCGCAATATTATTGCTTCGGCGTATGAGAAAACGAGAGCTTTATTGAGTGATAAGCAAGATAAATTAGAAATTTTAGCTCAGGAATTGTTGGTAAAAGAAGTTCTTTTCCAAAGTGATTTAGAGCGTTTGATTGGTCCAAGACCATTTGAGCAATTGACAACGTATCAAGAGTTTACCAGAAATGAAGATAGAAAAGCGGCAGATTTAGAGAAAGCAAATAAAGAGGCTGAAGAGGCTTTGCCTGCGAGTTAATTTTAAAAGATAATAGAGTAGAAAGCCTTGTTCAATGATTTGGACAAGGCTTTTTTGTGTAATGTAGCACGGGATTGCATCCCGTGAACTTGCGAAAGCCAACAGACTCTGCTTTACGGCATGCAATCCCGTACTACATTTTTACTACCCCAAAAATAAAATGTTTCGTTTCAAACCCTCAAATTTCGTCCGTTTCAATGGAGATTTCTTGAATATCTCTTTAAAAACTTCTTCCGTTATTTCTTCCCAATCTTCATTAGTAAATTCTGATAAATTAGGGTTTAAATTAAACTGAGGCTCATTATGTGGTTTTGAAAAACGATTCCAAGGGCAAACATCCTGGCAAATATCACATCCAAAAGCCCAGTTTTTGAATTGCCCGCTTACTTGTACTGGAATATTTTCTTTTAATTCTATCGTAAAATAACTGATACATTTCGAACCATCAACCACATAAGGTTCAACGATTGCCTCCGTTGGGCAAGCATCTATGCAACGAGTACAAGTGCCACAATAATCTTTTATTTCATGGTCATAATCAAGTTCTAAATCAATGATTAGTTCGGCAATAAAAAAGAAACTTCCTTGCTGTTTATTGATAAGATTTGAATGCTTCCCGACCCAACCCAAACCACTTTTTTTTGCCCAAACTTTGTCCATCACAGGGGCAGAATCTACAAAGGCTCTTCCAACTACCTCGCCAATTTCTTGATGAATAAAACGTAATAATTCTTTCAATTTCTCTTTTACAACATGATGATAATCAGCTCCGTAAGCATATTTAGAGATTTTAATATCTTCTTCACCCTCGGGTAATTTATTTTCTGGATAATAATTAAAAAGGAGGGAAATTACTGCTTTTGCATCATCTACTAAAAGCCGAGGGTCAAGCCGTTTATCGAAATGATTTTCCATATACTGCATCTTGCCGTGCTGATTGGCTTTGAGCCAATTTTCTAATCTTGGGGCTTCTTCTTCCAAAAATCCAGCCTTTGAAATACCACAAAAATCAAAGCCTAATTCAAGGGCTTTTTGTTTAATTTGTTGAGCGTATTTTGTTGGGTTTTGCATATAATAGTTTTGATAATAGGCTAAGTATTTTCACTTATTTTACGTAAAATAAACGTAACTAAAACATTAAATTTTGTAAAATACTACAAATCTACTAAATTAGGGAAACAAGTTAATTTAAAACCTATGAATTTCAGTTTTGATAATTACAATACCGAAGGATTCTTCGATGAAATGTTTGATGAAAACGGCAATGTCCGTTTGGGATATGAAGCCTTTAAGGAACGCACTGAACAACTAAAAGTGGAGGAATTCGTTCGTCGACATCAAGCGGCTGAACGTTCTTTGATGGCAATGGGAATCACCTTTAATGTCTATTCTGAAAATGAGGGAACGGAAAGAATTATGCCCGTCGATATTATTCCAAGAGTCATTGAAGCGGAAGATTGGAAACGAACAGAACGTGGGCTAATTCAACGAATAACGGCTCTAAATATGTTTTTGGATGATATTTACCACGATCAAAAAATTCTGAATGATGGCATCGTACCCCGTGAATTGATTGAAACTTCCAAAGATTTTCTTCGTCCTTGCATGGGTATTCGTCCGCCCAAAGGTATTTACATTCATATCACAGGCACGGACTTGATTCGTGGTGATGATGGTAAATTTATGGTTTTGGAGGATAACCTTCGTTGTCCTTCGGGAGTGTCATATATGCTCGAAAATCGGGAATTATTGAAGCGAACTTTCCCAGAAGTATTAGGTAAAACTCGGGTACAATCCATTTCTGATTACCCCAATAAATTGCTTCAAATGTTGCAACACATCTCAGGCAGACCCAATCCGACGGTTTGCGTTTTAACGCCTGGGATTTATAATTCTGCCTATTTTGAGCATTCCTATTTGGCACAACAAATGGGGGTTGAATTGGTGGATGCCCGTGATTTAGTTGTGCATGATGGTTATGTAAAAATGCGTACTACAAAAGGATTCCAAATCGTAGATACCATCTACCGAAGAATTGATGATACTTTTCTTGACCCAACCGTTTTTAATCCACGTTCTATGATTGGGATTCCTGGAATTTTTGATGTCTATAAAAAAGGAAGAATTGCCTTTGCCAATGCCCCTGGAACGGGTGTAGCGGATGATAAAGTAATTTATGCTTACGTTCCGAAAATTATCAAATACTATTTGGGCGAAGATGCTATTTTGCCAAATGTGGAAACTTATATCTGCGGAGAAGAAGACCACTGTAAATACGTTTTAGAAAATATTGAGAAATTAGTGGTGAAAGAAGCCAACGAAGCGGGTGGTTACGGAATGTTAATCGGTCCAAAATCAACGAAAGCAGAACAGGAGATTTTTAAAGCAAGAATTAAGGCAAATCCACGAAATTATATTGCCCAACCAACCATTTCATTATCCAGAGTGCCATGTTTGATTAATGACCATGCCGAAGGTCGCCACGTGGATTTACGTCCTTATATTCTCTACGGAAATGGCGTTGAAGTTATCCCTGGGGGATTGACTCGTGTGGCTTTGCGGAAGGGTTCATTGGTTGTAAATTCTTCACAAGGTGGCGGATCGAAGGATACTTGGGTTTTGTATTGAGTGTTCCATAATTTTAAATTCAACCACTAATCACTAATTTTGCACCATGCAAGCACAAATTACCGAAATACAACAGCAAATTGCTGATTTTCCAATTGACAACAAAGAACAACTCGAAGCCTTCCGTATTGCCTATGTGGGGCGTAAAGGCGTAATTGGTGACCTTTTTGATGGATTAAAAAACGTTCCGCAAGAAGACCGCCGTACCGTTGGACAAGAATTGAACGCTTTGAAAGAATTAGCTCAAAACAAGTTCAACGAGTTCCAAAACTTAATGGAATCGTCGCAGGATAAATCAGTAGCCATTGAGTTTGACCTTACGCTGCCCAATATTCCCAACGAAAACGGAACAATTCACCCTTTGACTTTGGTGCGTGCAAGAATCATTGAAATTTTTGCCAAAATGGGTTTCAACGTTTCTGATGGTCCAGAAATAGAATCAGATTTTTATAATTTCACGGCACTAAATTTTGCCGAAAATCACCCCGCCCGTGAGATGCAAGATACTTTTTTTATCGAAAAGAAAGGCGGAAACGTTGCGGACGATATTTTGTTGAGAACGCATACATCAAACGTGCAAATTCGTTTGATGCAAAACCAAAAACCGCCTTTGCGTTCAATAATGCCAGGTCGGGTGTATCGAAACGAAGCCATTTCTGCCAGAGCTCATTGCCTTTTTCATCAGGTTGAAGGTATTTATATTGATAAAAATGTGGGTTTCAAAGACTTGAAAGATACGCTCTATTATTTTGCCAAAGAGATGTTTGGGCAAGACACCAAAGTACGTTATCGTCCTTCTTATTTTCCATTTACTGAGCCTTCGGCAGAGATTGACATTACTTGTTTAATATGTAAAGGAAAAGGTTGTAACGTTTGTAAATATTCGGGTTGGGTAGAAATTGCAGGTTCGGGAATGGTTGATCCTAATGTATTGGAGCAGTGCGGAATAGACTCACAAGATTATACAGGTTTTGCTTTCGGAATGGGTATTGAACGTATCACGATGTTGAAATACCAAATTAAGGATTTACGATTATTTACTGAAAATGATGTGAGATTTTTGCGTCAATTTGAGGGACTTTAAGTTTTTATGATATTCTTTGAAAAATCAAGACCTGTGATTTTAGAGGTCTTTTTTATGAAAGTCAAATGTTAAAAACGCCTTGCCTTAACACTTTTTAACACCTCCATTCTTCACATGCCAAAGGTATTTTGTATTTTTGGTAACATTATTGTCTATTCAAAACTAAATAACATAACATTACGTGGATAATTGGTCTTGAACATCTCAATGGGTTCGGGTATTAATTTGAAAAAATAAACAGTTAAAAATCCTCAATGAATAATTTTAAAAGAATCAACAACCTTACGGGTTGGGTCGTTTTTGCCATCTCCCTTTTTGTTTTTACTGCCACAGTTGAACGTACAGCCTCTTTTTGGGATTGTGGTGAGTTTATCGCTTGTGCCTATAAATTGCAAGTTCCTCACCCTCCTGGGGCTCCGTTATTCTTATTGTTAGGACGAATGTTCTCGCTTTTGGC
>JANXML010000139.1 GCA_025354645.1 Arcicella sp.
TGACTCGGACTTTGAATGTGAAAAATGCGGATGCAAATAAACCCATGATGTGCCGTTTGGCGGTTGGTTCAAGTATTACCAAATTGACAGACGATACGTATGAAATTGATGGAAAAAGTTATTATATTAAAGTGCCAACAGGAACGGTGGCAACCATTGAAAAATCAGGAGAAAATACGATGCTTTTAGTACCTGTGAAGGATAAGATTGAGTATTCTGTTCTTTGGTAATTATTCTGAATCAAGATTTTAACGTGGATAATGTTTTCCATTATCGTATTTAACGCTGTTCATTCTAAAATTTAGTAAATCCTGATTCTGACAAAATTTTAAAATCAAAATGAAAATAAAATCATTCATACATACCTGCACACTTTTCACTTTAGCGTGCATGACCACAGGAGGCACTTTTGCACAGACAACTGAACCTACTGAAAACGATTATTACAAAATCGTAAGACTCCCAATTCCCGAAGGAATAGTCTTGGAAGTTGGAGGAATCGCAAAAATGCCTAATGGTGATATGGCAATTTCCACTCGCCGAGGAGATGTTTATATCGTTGAAAATATTAGTTCTGGAATGCCAATTTATAAAAAAATCGCTTCTGGATTGCATGAAATATTGGGACTCGCCATTAAAGACGGCGTAATTTATGTTGCACAAAGAGGCGAATTGACCAAACTCATAGACAAAAATGGAGACGGTAAAGCCGAACGGTATGAAACAGTTTTTGAAATTCCCATTTCAGGACATTATCATGAATATTCTTTTGGTCCTAAAATCGGTCCAGATGGTTCATTTTATATTACGGGAAATGTTGGTTTCGGTAATTCTGATTGGTGGGCAGGAAAATCTTTTGTGCCGTGGAGAGGATGGACAATGAAAATTACTGAAGATGGGAAAATGACTCCTTTTGCCGCAGGAATGCGTTCGCCTTGTGGTATTGGAATGGTTGATGGCGAGTTTTTTTACGGAGATAATCAAGGTGATTGGATGGGTTCTGGTTTTATCTCTCACGTTGAAAAAGGCGATTTTATGGGACATCCCGCTTCGTTGGCTTGGGCAGACCGTCCAGAATCGCCCGTAAAAATGCGTAAAGACATGATTTTTGCTAAAATTGATCCTCGTGACAATCCACAGTCGAAACCTGAATACGTTAAAAATGAACCCATGACAACAATTTATGAAATGGGTAAAACGACTTATCCAAACATGGGAATTAAATCCCCTGCTGTTTGGTTGCCACACGGTATTTTAGGTGTTTCGACTTCGGAAATTATTACGGATGATACCAAAGGAAACTTCGGACCTTTTGATGGGCAAGTATTTGTGGGTGACCAAGGAATGTCGAAAATTGCCAGAGTATTTTTAGAAAAAGTAGATGGAAAGTATCAAGGAGCTTCTTTTGATTTCAGAAGTGGTTTTCGTTCGGGAGTGTTGCGAATGGCTTGGGGTAGTGATAATGCCATGTATGTTGGCGGAACAAACCGTGGTTGGGGTTCAGTTGGAAAGGAAGATTTTGGTTTAGAACGTTTGGTTTTTACGGGTAAAACGCCCTTTGAAATGAAAGCCGTGAGAGCCATGCCAGATGGTTTCGAGATTGAATTTACCTCTCCTGTCAATAAGAAAACGGCTGAAAATGTGAACAATTATGACGTTTCGAGTTATACCTACAAATACCATCCAGTATACGGTAGTCCGCTCGTGGATAGAAAAGATAATGCCGTGAGAGGAGCAAAAGCAACCGAAGATGGCATGAGAGTAAGAATCGTTTTGGACGGAATGCGTGAGGGTTATGTGCATGATATTAAGCCCGAAGGTGTGCGTTCAGCGAAAGATAATTTGCCATTATTACACGGTTCGGCATATTATACGTTGAATAATATTCCAAAAGGTGAAAAGGCAAATATTGCTTTGGTAACGCCCAAAACCAGAGAAGAAAGAGAACGTGTGGATGCGGGAGCAAACGCCAATACGCCCGATAATCAGATGAAGGAAGCCATGCCAACAACGGCAGGAGTAGCGGGAGCAACCAAAGGAAAAGGTAAGACAAAATCCCTTCCTATAACGCCCTCAGCGATGAAATTGGCAATAATTACGGATGCGGAGGCAACAAAATTGCTGACAAAACATACCTGTTTGGCGTGTCATAAAGTGGGCGAAAGAGCCGTTGGACCTTCATATAAAGAAGTAGCAAAACGCAATTATACCAACGAACAAATTGAAGCTTTAATTTACGAGCCAAAACCAGAAAACTGGCCCGAATTAACGCCAATGGCACCCATGACGAATGTGCCGAAAGGCGATGTAAAAAAGATTGCGGCTTGGATTAATTCTTTGGGGGGGAAGTAGTTAAATTATGAATTGAAAGGATATTTATGCATCAATAAAGATAAAACGAAAGTTTAATAGTCACATAGATTGAACTTTAAAGAAATTAGGTTTGACAAATTCCAAAAAATTTGTCAAACCTAATTTCTCAAAATCCTTTCATTGCCCCTTTTCTACGTCTTGAAATATTTGCCTCATGCCCATTTTTCATCTTTACTATTTCTTTCTCTTCGCAATACTCCATTACGTAACTGGGATTAATTAAAAAAGCTCTGTGTACACGCAGAAACCCGTGTGTACGGAGAAATTCTTCGTAAAATTTTAGGGTGTGTGGTAAAGTTTTTGTCTTGCCATTTTCTAAATAAACAATAGAATAATTAATACTTCCTTTCAAAAAAATGACATCTTTAATAAGCAATTTCTGAGAGGTTTTATGATTAGTAATCAATAGCGAATCACTCCCTTTTTGTTGATAGGTTTTCATAGGTAAAAGATTGACGTACTTATTTACTTGTTCTTATTTTTTGAAAGATATTTCACTTTCTTATTTAAACGCTCAATTTTCTTGTTTTGCTCAATCACATAAAGGGTTAATTCTTCTACTTTTTGCAAAAGAATTGCCTGCGTTTGAGCAAGGTCGATTCCGTCTTTGTTTACGTCTGCCGTTGAAGGAACATCGGGTAAATGCTTGTTTAGTTTGATGTATTCCGCAACTTGACTCAAAGTACGAAGTTTATAATTTTTATCAAAAACAAAATCTGCCCAAAACGTTGTTCCCGTGGTGGCTACCCGTATTTTTTCAGTGATTACGCCACCGCCAACTGCCATAGTATAACCCGCAGGAAGGGTTAAATTTGCCGAAGCAGGACCCACAATAATACCCGTTGGAAAGCCCACAGGCGACTGTGCGATAGATTTTTGGATAAATAATAATCCGCAGATTATGGAAAAATAGATTACTTTTTTCATGGTATTTTTTAATTTATGTTTAGGTTGTGTAATAAGTCTCAAGTATTAAGTCCTAAGAAAATTAGCCAAATTATATTCTGAAATAAATATAAAAATAATTTTATTTGAAATATTATTTGGTTAAAATAGTTTTTTGAGAATATTATTTTTTTAAAGAACTTAATACATAAGACTTATTACACTGTTAAGTAAGTTTCTTTACTTCCCGAAAGTTTTTCAGATAAAAATGAAAGCTATTTACTTAAAAGTGTACTTATTACACAACCCCAGTTTAACTATAATTTGTTAATGGTTAAGTAAAATAAATTTCACCGATTAGCACAACCCCCTATTTGACCAATAAAGAGGGTATTTGGCTGGGTGGTGAATCCTGGTTTGAGTTCTATTACATTGCCACCATTATATTGCATCTTCACACCCGAATTAATCTGAACTTGTGATTTGATTGAAAGGGCTTTCACCAAACCGTCGGTGGTTTCGGGAGCATTTCTTATAATCACTTCCACACAATCGCCCGCCTTCATGCGTTGAAAACAGACCGTTGTTTGTCCGTCATTATAACCCGAACAATTCATCGCAAAGGCTTGTACACAATATTTACCCGTCCAAGAAGTATCTCTCATCACGGCTGTAATGGTTCCTGCGGCGTTTGTTGCCACCGTCAGAGCCGAGAAATCAAGGTTAAATTGATTGATATAATCTCCCAATTCTTTATTGTTTTTATACGTGAAAGCAGATTTTATGGTGAATGTCTTTTTCATTAAACTTGAATAATACTTCACATCTACGGGTGTTTCCGTTGAGGATGTTCCGCCTTTTACGGTATAATTAAAGACATTAAAATCCGTATCAAAACTGCCACAACCAATCACATTTCCATTGGCAGGATTGATGAACGACAGCACATCATTATTGGATGCAAACGTTGAGCGTTCGTTGTATTTTGCCTTGATAACACCCACCATATTGCCTTCTAAACCCTTTTGGGCAACACAGGAAGCGGGAGTTATCTCCGTACCTGATGGCAAAATGGTGTTGAAAGTGAAAGTTGTACAATTGGCACTTTGAGGCACAACGCCCGCACTAATTGAGACGCTCGGGAATGTGGTGCTGGGTTGTTGGATTATTTGGTCAGTCAAGTTTATGGTTACCGATGAACTGGCATTGGCAACTAAGCCAAACACCACAGGATTTTCAACCAAACCCACTAAGCTATCCGCTTTAAAAGTCATTACTTTATCCAAGTCATATTCTTTTTTTCTATCAGCTTTGTACAGTTTAAAACTTACATTTAAGGCATCTTGATGATAGACGGTTTGGAAAAATAAGCGTTTTTTGTTATTGGCGATGGATTTATTAACACCCGCCATTTTACCATCAATATATGCCCTGAGTTCATCGTCGGGGTCAATTGGGATACCTTCCACTCGCCCAATTACGTTCATATTAGACTGGTATTGACTAAATTGAAAACCAATTGGATTTTCAGGAATAGCCAAAGCAGGATCGTTGGCAGGGCTATTGACAGGGTCATTGAGAGAATTACCATTTCTACCACTACTTGGATCTGGATAAATCAATGTTCCTGGATTACTAATTCTTAATAAATAACCCTTGCTCGGCTCCAAGAAACTAAGATTGCCCACCCAACCGATACCTGCCACGTATTGAGCAAATAGCGTTTGACTTTTAATAATATCGCCATTTAACGGAGTCAGTCCTCTTAAACCTTGATTTAATGAAATGCCAGCCGTTGGTACGTAGCCAATCCAGTTCCAACCTTGCACCACAGGAATCGGAAAATCTTGCGGCATAAAAGGCATTCCTTTTATGCTAACGGTGTCTTTATCAGCCACATAGAGCATATATCTTTTTTGCGGAATGATATTCTTTAAGCTATTTTTCCAATCATTAATCGGGTCTCCGTAATATTTTGAAAACAAGGCATCGTCTTTAATCAAAGCCCCCGTTTTATTTTTCAAAGAACTCAGCGTTTTCGAGACGGTATTATTTCCCGTTCCTAAATCAAGATTGAAAGATAACCAGTTCCAGCCTTTATTTAAAGGGATTTTTTTGCTAATCAAGTTCAAGATATGAATAGGCTGAGGAGTAATTGGATTTCCAACTAAAGCCCCCTCCTGATACGTTAATTGCTCCAAAATCTCAGCGTAAGTGTTGCACTTGTTACCATCCCAAACGTTGAATTCGATGTTTTTATCAATATCATCCGAATTTCCGTAAACTGTAATGAAGGCTAACCATTTGTTAATATTTCGGTAATAAGCCACATTACCAACGCCCCTGATTTGACCGTTGATTTTAGCCACAATTTGGTCGGAAGGGTCTTTT
>JANXML010000159.1 GCA_025354645.1 Arcicella sp.
TGCTCCAAAGAATCAGAAATAAATACACCCGAAAAATTAGCACAAGCAGGGCTTTGCGAGAAAATAGGTGAACTTAGGAATGAAATAACAGCAAACAAAAACAACGAAACGTAGATTTTTTTCATAAGGAGTAAATGAATAATGGTTAATATTGTAAAATTTCCATTAAGATAATAAGTGGCTTGTTGGAAAACAAATTGATAGCTAAACTCAAAACAATTACCTTTGGAAAAATTAAAATATGCCCCGTGAATTTCCAAAACCTCCCCATACAAACCAACGCCCAATATCTGCTTAACGATAGCCGTCAGTTATCGTCCCCGCAAAGGTCTATCTTCTTCGCAATCAGGGGTTTACATCACGATGGACATCAATTTCTGGATGATCTTTATCGCAAAGGAGTACGTGAATTTGTGATTGAACATAACGCTCTCACGCCTGCCTTCATCCGTGAGTTGGAGCGAATGAAAGAGGCAAAAATCTGGCAAGTGGAAAACTGTATTTTGGCAATGCAGGAGGTTGCAAAACGACACCGTGAGCGGTATGATTTTCCAGTAATTGCTATCACGGGGAGCAATGGAAAAACAGTGGTGAAGGAGTGGCTTTCGCAATTGTTGAGCAATCGTTTCAAGGTCGTGAAAAGCCCGAAATCCTATAATTCACAAATTGGAGTGCCTTTGTCGGTTTGGCAAATGAACGAAACCCATAATTTGGGTATTTTTGAAGTGGGCGTTTCTCGCCCGAACGAGATGGCGAATTTGGAGAAAGTTGTACAACCTCAAATTGGTATTTTTACGAATATTGGCAATGCACATAGTGAATTTTTTGAGAATAATTCACAAAAAATTAGAGAGAAAATGTTGTTGTTTCAGCACGCAAAACGACTAATTTATTGTGCTGATTATGTGGAGATTGATGACGTTGTGAAGAATGAATTTGTTTTGCAAAATTCTGATTGTGAGGTAATTAGTTGGTCAAGAATAGCAGATTCCAATATAAAAGTAGATTGGCAAACCGAATATCAAAATACCAAAGTAACCCTAAATTTTCCCAGTCAAACTGAGACATTCGATGTCCCTTTTACCGACGAAGCATCCATCGAAAATGCCATTCATTGCATCATCACGCTTTGGTCCTTGCAATATAATGCGGTTGAAATTCAGGCTCGTTTGCAGATACTTCGCCCCGTGTCGATGCGGTTAGAATTGAAACAAGGAATTAATAATAATTATTTGATTGATGATACTTATAACAACGATTTAGCGGGACTAACGATTGCCCTAAATTTCTTAACGCAACAAAAACAAAGAAATCGTAAAGTATTGATTTTGAGCGATTTATTAGAAACTGGAATCCCCGAAATAGAATTATACGGACAAATTGCTCACTTAGTAAAACAACGAAATCTCTATCAATTTATCGGTATTGGAGAAGTTATCACTCGAAATAGAAATCTTTTTAAACACAATGAAAACAACATCCAATTTTTTAAAAGTACGGTTGATTTTCTGGATAGTCAAGCGTTGAAAGAACTTCAAGAAAGTGTAATTTTAGTGAAAGGGGCAAGGCGTTTTGGTTTTGAATCCATCGTGAATCGTTTGGTTCAAAAAACGCACGGAACGGTATTGGAAATCAATTTGGATGCCATTACTAATAACCTCAATTATTTCCGTGATAAAGTGGGGCAACAAACCAAAATCATGGTCATGGTCAAGGCTTTTGCGTATGGTTCGGGTAGCACAGAGGTGGCAAATTTATTGCAATTTCACGGCGTTGATTATCTGGCGGTTGCCTATACGGATGAGGGTGTGAGTTTACGACAAAACGGGATTTATCTCCCAATCATGGTGATGAATCCTACTGAAAATGATTTTGAGCAATTAATTACCTATTCACTTGAACCTGAAATTTATTCACCTAAAATTCTTAAACAATTTTCAGAATACATTGATAATCATAACATTAGCTCAAAAATTCATTTAAAATTAGATACAGGAATGCACCGATTAGGTTTTGAAAAAGAGCAATTATCAAACTTAATCGAAACTATTCAATCTAATCCTAATCTTTGGGTTTCCACTATTTTTAGTCATTTGGCGGCGGCAGATGAAGACAAATTTGATGAATTTACTTTGCATCAAGTTTCAGAATTTACTGACATGGCAAAACAAATTTCGGAAGCAATTGGCTATACACCTTCCCGACATCTGGCAAACTCCGCTGGCATCGCCCGATTCCCCGAAGCTCGCTTAGATATGGTTCGTTTGGGCGTTGGATTATACGGCTTGGCGGCAAAACCCGATGACCAAGAAAACTTGATGACAGTCGGAACTTTAAAGACTGTTATATCTCAAATTAAACACGTAAAATCCTCAGAAACAGTTGGTTATGGTCGAAGAGGAGAATTATCAAGGAATACAAAAACTGCCACTATTGCCATAGGATACGCCGATGGCTACGACCGACGATTTAGCCGAGGCGTTGGTGAAGTTTTGATTCACGGACACCGTTGCAAAGTCGTGGGAAATGTATGTATGGACATGACAATGGTGGACATCACAGACGTGCCGCACGTGAACGAAGGCGATGAAGTGATTATTTTTGGTAAAGATTTGACAATGATGGAGTTAGCCAGTAAAATTGGAACGATTGCTTATGAAATTTTGACCAGTGTAAGTGAACGAGTAAAGCGGATTTTTTATCAATTGTAAAGAATTCTCTTTGAACTAACTGTTACTTTCAATGCCCAAAATCTTCTTAATCTTCATTAAAAATATAATTACACCCACCCCAGAAAGTAAGAAATAATACATTCCGAACATATAAACAAATTCGTTGTCCGCAAATTCTGCAAATTTGAAAAGGAAATATGTTAAAGCAATATAACCATAAATTGTACCCATTAACAAGAAAATATAGGACTGCGTTTTTCGTGCGTACATGAATAAGCCTACGCATAAAGCTAATGTAATTGAGGCGTAAATAAACCAATTGGCATGATTGAACATTCCCGTTGAGGCGGCAATTAATGTTAAATTACTCCCCAATAAAAGGTAGGTAAATGAGAAGTGTTTTTTGAGGTTTTTATATTCCGAAATCAAACCCAATCCTGATAAAATTAATCCTAAAACAATGGCAGTAATCAAAAAATTAGGAGCCGAGAAATCATTTTTTTCTAAGACTGTAAATGGAGCAATGTTCACGCCCACCCACGAAGCAAAAGCCGTTATTGCCATCGAAAGTACGCCCCGATGGTCAAAGAAATAAGCACAGAAAAAGAATAAAATTGCGGGAATAAACGTAACCAAGCCGTATTTTAAGCCAAATAAATCGTATTGAAACTGCAAATAACCTTCGAGAATCAAAAAGGAAGCACAACCCAATAAAAGCACAAAATCAGAGAAATGATGCGGATTTTTGACCTCCTCCCAACTGAAAGGTTCTCTTTTCCAAAAAGCAAAACCAAAGCAAGCTAACGTAATAATAGTAATCAAAGCCACAATAACGCCATGCCCAATACTGTCTAAATTTTGATAAATCAACACACCCAAACCACCCGTTAGCAAGGTAATTCCCAAATACAAAAGTGTCCGCAATTCATAATGAAGCGAAAAGGGTTTTGCCTTTTCATATTCCGAAATAACAGTACTTTGTTCAGCCGAAATAATGCCTTTTTCTTGGAGATTTTGGAGAATGGTTTGGGTTTGCATGGGTTGGTTATTCAATAAAACAATTTATTTCTGTGGTGTGAAGTTACAGAAAATATATTTATTCTAATATCGTAATTGTGTGGTAAATTTGGATGTTTAACCATTGCAAAACCACTATCTATGAATCAACTCAATAACCCACATGATAAATTCTTCAAGGAAACTTTCTCACGTTTAGAAGTAGCCCAAAGTTTTATTGAAGAAGTTTTTCCTGCTGATTTACTTGAAAGACTCAATTTGTCTGCTCTCAAACGAGTGAATGACTCTTTCACGGATGCAGAATTGGAAGAATACTTAGCTGATATTGTTTATCAAACTGAATACGCAGGACAGAAAACCTTGGTTACACTTTTATTCGAGCATAAATCTTATGTGCAGAAATATCCTCATTTACAGCTTTTGCAGTATATTTTGAATGTTTGGAAAGAAGAACGCAAACAGAAAAGGAAATTATCAGTCGTAATTCCCATCATCATTCATCACGGAGAAGGCACGTGGAAATATAAATCTATGAAAAGCTATTTTAAAGGCTTACATCCGTCACTTGATAGATTTATTCCAGATTTTGATTATTTGCTTTTTACGCTTGATAAAATTGACGATAATCAGATTGCTAAATTCCAGAATTTATTATTGAGCATGGCCACTATGTTATTGAAACATAGTCACGATAAAAACGATGATTTTATGAAACTAACGTCCTTTTGGGCAGAAAAACTCAACCGATTGGATGCTGACAAACAATTAGAATTTATTAAAACCGTTTTTCTTTACATAGAAAATGCCTTGAACTTGACACAAGAAGATTTAACCCCTATATTTACAGAAGTTTCAGCCAACGTAAATGACATTGCTATGACTATTGCAGACCAAATTTCCGAGAGAGTGAGAGAAGAAGAAAGAACAAATATTGTTAAAGGGCTAATTCAAAATGGCGTATCTACTGAGTTAATTTCGAAATACATTGGTTTGTCTATCCAAAAAGTAGAAGAAATAGTTCGAAGGATTAAATTTTCTCTGAATTAACATTGCCTTGACCATTGCAGTTAGAATTAGAGAAAAAGCCTTTAAAAATACTACTTTTAAATTTGTTAAGAGTCTATGAGAAACTGGTCAAAAAGCCAATTATATTGCAATATGTCTTTAAATTACCCATGCAAAAAATTGAAGAAATAATTCACATTATTAAAGTTTCTTCCAAATTAACAATTAATATATACATTGCATTTTGAGAGGTTTAGCGACCTCTTTTTTTGTACCTTTAATAAAAAATATTATACAATGCCCCCAGAAAAAATAGAACTTCCGCCAAAATATTATTTAACCTATTTTCAATATCTTACAGATTTCGTTAAGAAAAAATATCAACACATTCTCAACGAAACCGAACAGCAATTTCTTGCAGATTTTGACGCTTTAACGGAAGATGAGAAATGTCTTTTTATTCGTTTTTGTAACCGTACAGGCTCTTTTTTCAGAACGGAAAAATTGAAATATGCCGAAATAGAAAACATTCCAGAATCGCTCAATAGTTTAATTGACAAGGGTTTTGTTGCCCCACTTTCACAAAACCATCTCACGGAAGCAGCAGAGGTTTTGGATATTTTTAGTAAAGCTGAATTGATTGAATTAGCCAAAATGCTCAATCTCGAAACCCGTGGAAGGGCATCTTTGAAGAAGGAAGAAGTATTGGATTGGCTCTTGGCGGTTGGCAATTGGGAAGATGTAATTTATCTTCTCAATTCGGAAGATTATTCCAACATTCACGGGCTTCCACATTCGCTGGTGCGGGTGCTGAAAGAAACGGAAGTCCAAATGCTCAAATTCCTTTTCTTTGGTTCTCGCCATGGTGATATGACAGAATTTGTGACCCGTGATTTAGGTTTTCAAACGTATGAAAAATTTGATGAAGATAAGATGGTTGCCTACTTCCAAACTCGTCAGGAAGTGGAAGATAAGTTGAAAGTGAGTCTCGCCCGTGAGGATTTTTATTTAATGCAACAAGCTGATATTGAGATACTTGATATTTATAATTGGTTCATGGATTGGACGGAAAAGCACCGAAAAGAATTGTCGGAAATTGCCCTTGCAACCTACGGAACGTTCACTTTGCGAGTGGCTTTGTATTTAGAAAAGAAAAAAGCATTAGACGAAGCACTCACCATTTTCAGACTCACCGAAGAATCGCCTTCACGGGAGCGGCAAGTCAGAATTTTGGATAAACAGAAGAATCGTGAAGAAGCAAAAGCCCTTTGCGAACTCATTTTAGCGGAACCCAAAAATGCAACCGAACAATTTTTTGCCGAAGATTATTTGAATCGTGTGGAGGCTCAATTACTGAAAAAGAAGTCAAAAAAAGCCGTAACGCAACAATTACACAATTCAGAGTCCATCACAATTAGTGGACTGTGGAAACGACAGGTGGAAATTGGCGTAATTGATTATTATCAAAATCGGGGCATGAAGGCAGAATTTACCGAAAATCACCTTTGGCGAAGTCTGTTCGGTTTGCTGTTTTGGGATATTATTTTTGATACCGAATCCTTAGCCATTCACCATCCTTTGCAACGCTCGCCTTCGGATTTATTTAAGCCCACTTTCTTTGAAAAACGCAAAGAAAAAATGGAGGAACGTTTGAAAATGTTAGAAGATGAAGACGCCACAACGGTTTACATGAATCGTATTTTCTTTGAAAAATTTGGATTAACAAATCCGCTTGTCCAGTGGTATGGAGGGCTTTTTCCTCTGATTCTGACGGTATTAGAAAAACTTTCTCCCGAACAAATCACGTTGATTACCTTAGAAATGGCGAAGAATTTACGGCAAAATTTAAGAGGATTTCCCGATTTGTTCATTTGGGCGGATGGCGAATATAGCTTCATAGAAGTAAAATCACCAACCGATAGTTTATCCAACCAACAACTCTTTTGGTTACGGTTTTTTGAGCGTGTTAATGTGCGTTCAAAGGTTTTGCGGGTGGAATGGGGGATTTAGAGAATAGTATGTAATGAACAGAGAATAGTTTTTAGAATTTAGAAATATAAAACCTTGTAGAATCAATCTACAAGGTTTTCTTTCTCACGCACTTTTTTGTAAAACTTCAATCAGTTTTTTTAAAGTTACAATAGTCTCAACCCTTGCATCATCTAAGGCTTGCCATAATCGTCTTTCTTGGGTAATTTTTTCTTCATTCATCTGCCCCCCCCCCCACTTTCACCATTTTTAAGTATTTTTTCTTTTATTGGGAGTAAATCTTCTAACAGACTACTAAGGGGAATCTCTAAAATTTCTGCAATTTTTTCTA
The DNA here is from genome assembly GCA_025354645.1 of Arcicella sp. GTDB lineage: Bacteria > Bacteroidota > Bacteroidia > Cytophagales > Spirosomataceae > Arcicella. Next base: position 7,015 of record JANXML010000159.1, read on the forward strand.
AAATCTCGGCTTTGATTTTGGACTTTCCACTTTCTAAAATTGAGTAGGTGTTTTGTTTCATTCCTAATCGGTATGCCATTAATTCTTGGGTAAAGTGTTTTTCATCTCTGTACTTGCGGATGCGTTGAGCGTAGTCTTCGTTTTTCATGATTTTAAAATATTGAGGTTTGAGCAATTTTTATGAAATGTATCAATAAAAATGATACGAACAAACTAAAAGCATGATAAGGTTATCATATTTAATGATAGTTTTATCTTAAAATAGTAAACGGTCAAATTCAAGTTTAATGGAAGTTTGTAAAAATAAATTCGTAAACCCTTAAAATTTGATTATTATGAAAAAGATTAGTTTATTGCTCGGTGTATTTTTTTTTAGTTTCTTTATTGGTTGTAAGAGTATTGATGAATTAGATGTCAAACCCAAAGATGGTTTGGTGAAGTTTACAAAACCTTTTGTTTTGGACACAAATTCAGTACATTTGAAGCCAAATTCTATGGAGACTTTGAAGCAATTAGAGGCTATGTTTAAAAAGAATGCAAAAAATGATAAGTCTGCAAGAACGGAAAGTTTTAGTTATTCATTTCAAAAAACTCTTTGGAGGATTACGCTCTCACAAGAGCAAAATGAATGGTTTAATTCAATTGCTTTATTTGGTTATGATGCTGAGGATATAAAGGATAAAATTTGGAATGACGTTTATAACGTTAGAAACTTTCTTGATATGTTTGGAATGGAACGTAATCCTGATATATCAAGTCCTTATTTTAGTCTAAGTTTAGCATTATTATCAGCGGCTCATTCACAAAGTGTTGGAGATAATTTAACAGGAGGTTGGGTACGTGAATCGTATAAAAATAGATATAATAACGAAACACTAAACCAGATAAGTACCAGTTAATAATTAGTTTATGTTAAAATCGGAGAAATTAATTTCCCAAGATTTTCCTAACTGAGCCAAGCAGCGATTAACTGCATAGAAAAGAGAATCTTTACTGAGATAATCTATTGGGTCAATTTGTTCTTT
>JANXML010000161.1 GCA_025354645.1 Arcicella sp.
AGTGAACGGTTAAAGGTAAATATTTACCGATTCGTTCCTACTGTGAACCATTTTCCTTTCACCGTGAACCGTTTACCGTTCACCGAAAATTGCAAAAATGAAAATATCCCTTAATTGGCTTAAAAATTTTATTGAAATAACAGAATCCGCTCAGGAATTAGACGAACTCCTCACGGGTACGGGCTTGGAAGTAGAATCTATCGAACGCCACGAGGCTATTTTGGGCGGTTTACAGGGTTTTGTAGTAGGCGAAGTGCTTACGTGTGAACGCTTTGAGGTAAAAGAGAAACAACTCAGTTTAACCACTGTGGACATTGGCACGGGTACACCTTCGCAGGTAATTTGTGGAGCAGCTAACGTGGCGGCAGGACAAAAAGTAATCGTGGCAACCGTTGGCACTACACTTTACGACCACGCCGCAGGAAAGCCCATTTTCCAGATTACCAGCAAGAAAACTTACGGACACTTATCCGAAGGAATGATTTGTGCCGAAGATGAATTAGGCTTGGGAACATCACACGATGGGATTTTAGTATTAGATACAATCCTTCCAAACGGAACGCCAGCGGCACAATATTTCAATTTAGAGGCAGACCTTTTAATCGAAATCGGGTTAACTCCCAACCGAGCTGATGCGGCTTCGCATTGGGGCGTGGCTCGTGATATAAAAGCGAAAACGGGTCGTGAAATTACCTTGCCTTCGGTAGAGAATTTCAAAGTAGAAAATAATAAATTCCCGATTGAATTAGTCGTAGAAAAACCAGAAGATTGTCCACGCTTTTGTGGCGTTACGATTGATGGTGTGAAAGTACAAGATTCGCCCGAATGGTTGCGTAAATCTTTGGAAACCATTGGCTTACGTTCAATCAATAACATTGTAGATATTACCAATTACATCTGTCACGGACTTGGACAACCAATGCACGCCTACGATTGGCACGCCATCAAAGGGCAAAAAATCGTAGTAAAAACCCTTCCAGAAGGTACAAAATTTACCACTTTGGATGAAGTAGAACGTACATTGGGAGCAACAGATTTAATGATTTGTGATGCCGAAGAACCCGTAGGAATTGCTGGTGTTTTTGGAGGAATCAAATCTGGAATCAAGCCCGAAACAAGTCGTGTGTATTTGGAAGTTGCTTATTTTGACCCTGCTTCGGTTCGTAAAACTGCTCAACGTCATGGTTTGAAAACCGATGCTTCATTCCGTTTTGAACGTGGCACCGATCCCAACGCCAAATTATTTGCCTTGAAATACGCTACTTTACTGATTCAAGAAGTGGCGGGTGGCATAGTGTCTTCTGAAATTACAGATTTTTATCCTAAACCCATCGAAGATTTCAAAGTACAAGTTTCCTACAAAAATATCGACCGTCTGATTGGGAAGAAGTTGGATAAGTCTTTGATATTGGATATTTTAGATAAACTTGACATTGGCGTTTTCAATGAAACTAATGAAGGTTTCGAGGCTCTTGTCCCTGCCTACCGTGTGGACGTTACCCGTGAGGCTGACGTAATTGAAGAGATTTTGCGGATTTATGGTTTCAATAATATCGAATTATCCGAGAATTTAGGAACAGATTATCTTTCAAGTTTCCCAGCCAAAGACCGTGATAATTTGCAGTTGAAACTGTCTCAGATTTTGGCGGCTAATGGCTTCAATGAAATCATTACAAATTCTTTGACAAAACCCGTGTATGCAGAATTAATCAAGGCGGATTTGCCCAATGAAAACGTTGAGATTTTGAATAAACTTTCGGAAGATTTGGGCGTGATGCGTCAGACGATGTTGTTTTCGGGATTGGAGGTTTTGGCGTATAACATCAACCGCCGTCAGAAGGATTTACGAGTATTTGATTTTGGAAAAACCTATCACAAAATCAATGATAAATACATAGAAAAGCGTCATTTAGCTCTTTTTATTACGGGTATCACAGAGTCTGAAACATGGCAAATGAAATCGCAGAAAGTGGCTTTTCATACTTTGGCGAGTGCCGTGAATAAGGTTTTAGGAAGTTTGGGATTCAAAAACTTAGACAGCAAACCCATTGAAGGTTCAGCAAGTTTTGAATATGGATTGAGTTATATTTTGAATAAAAAAGAAGTCGTTAAATTGGGATTAATCAAACCCAACGTAGCCAAAAAAGCTGAGGTAAAACAACACGTTTTCATGGCAGATTTTGATTGGGATTATCTGTTCAAACAATACAACGACAAGGCAACGTTTGTAGAATTGCCCAAATTCCCAGAAGTACGCCGAGATCTTTCGTTGGTATTGGACAAAACCGTTTCTTTCGACCAAATTCAAAAGATTTCTCGTAATTATGAGAAGAATTTATTACGTCAAATCAATGTTTTTGATGTCTATCAAGGTGATAATTTAGGCGATGGCAAAAAGTCATATTCAGTAAGTTTCATTTTGCAAGACAATGAACAAACGCTAACCGATAAAGTCATCGACAAAACAATGGAAAAGCTGATTGGAGCATTTGAGAAAGAAATTGGAGCGGTGATTCGGAAGTAGGTTTATTTATTATTACATTTATTCATATTAAAATATCAAAAGCCATGACAATAAAAGTGCCTTTAAATGCCACGAAAGCTGATTTCGATATTATTTTCAAAAATATTGAGAAGAAAAATCCAAAGAAAAAATCAAAAGATTTTATTGGGAAAATTAAGTTCAATGTTGATTCCTTAGCATTCCAAAGAGACCTTAGATAATGAATAATCAAAATAATATCGTACTTGATACAAACGCTTTGATTAATTATCTTGAAGATTATGAATTGGAAGTAGATTTGGTTGGAGATAAGCAAATTGTTATTTCGGAAATAACTGAGATGGAAATTCAATGCAATCCAAATTTAAAATCAAGCGATAGGAGTATTTTGAAGCAATTTTTGAGAACTCTCATAATTATTCCTTTACATAATCAAATCAAGGAAAAATCAATTGATATTCGTTTGACAACTCGGATGAAATTAATGGATTCAATTGTGGCTGCAACAGCACAATTTTGTGGTATTTCATTAGTAACTACTGATGAGAAATTCAAATCTGTAAAAACAATTACTTTGATTCTCCTGCCCGCAGTTGACAAGAGATAGTATAAATTTACAAACCTTCTGATGATTCTTAAACTAAAATTTAAACTCTCACGTTTATACTAAAACTTTAAAACAAATAGAAAAATGTTAAAATCAACAATCTTTACTGCTTTATTTATCGCCTTGTCAATCAGCGTATTTGCGGGTAAAAATCCTTCTAAAACAGACGGAGCGGAGGGAATTCAATTCTTCAAAGGCACATTTAAAGAAGCCTTAGCCAAAGCCAAAAAAGAAAATAAAATGGTGATGATGGACTGCTATACCACATGGTGCGGTCCTTGTAAAATGCTGAAATCACAGGTGTTTGTAGATAAAGCATTGGGTGATTACATGAATGAGAAATACGTATGCGTTGCAATGGATTATGAAAATGGAGAAGGTCCAGCAATTGCACAAAAATATCCAGTAGAAGGTTATCCAACGTTGTATTTCATGGATGCGTCTGGAAAAGTAAAAAAGACGATGGTTGGGGTTCCACCTAACCCAGTAAATGCTGTTTTGAACATGGCTAAGAAAGTTGGAAAATAAATGATGGGATTTGTCATTGCGAACACAATGAAGCAATGTGTTAGATCACAAGAAAAGAATTTAAAATTCTCTTCATCAATCCAACAGATTGGTTTATCGAAACTCCGATTCGTTTCATTCGCAATGACAAAACTCATAATAAATTACTCTCTTCTTCCTTTTCTTCCTCTCATTCTATCTTTTGCCTCATCCTTAATATCTTGATATTTAGTGTATTGATCAGCGTTCAAAATTGTTTTCATTTTCTCATCCTGAGCCGTTACTAAATCACGCATATCTTTCATAGCAGCACGCTTGTCAGAAGCATTTCCAATGGCGTCACGCTTTTGGTTCAATTCCAATAACATTGGTTGAATCTGTGCAACTTGGTCATTTGTCAAAGTGAGGGATTTTGTCAAGCGTTGAACTTGCTTTGCGGCTCGTTGCTCGGGTGTTTGGTCTTGTTGCCTAACACTCTGAAAACCTCCATCTTGGGCATTTGTGTAATGAGTATTTACCGTAAAAGAAGCAGTAAAAATGCTTAATGCTAAAATTAATTTCTTGTTCATTATTTTATTGGTTAATTGTATAAACTATTGGTTAGATACACTAAAAATTTAAAGGTTTAACGGAAAAAGTAAAAACATATTTTGCAACTTGCATTTTAAGCCTTAATTTTGTAAAACAAAGAAGGAAACTACTTTGTAGGGGCCTATAGCTCATTCGGTTAGAGCAACTGACTCATAATCAGTAGGTGCTTGGTTCGATTCCAAGTGGGCCCACATATTAAAACCCTGATAATCAAATAGTTATCAGGGTTTTGTCTTTCTAAAACTCTCTTATAAAAAATCACTCTCATTGCAACTCTCATTACAAGTTGCCATGTTCCTCTTAATTGGTGCAATATAACCAATGTGATTAGCCACAAAAAAAAGAGGTATTTAACCTCTCAATTTATTCAAACCTTCTTATTTGAGATGAAACTGTACCTGTCTCCTGACGACCTTCGCACGGTAGGGGTGCATCAGAACTATTGAACATTTAGGTAGTAACCGTTTCTGCAACACTACGCACGAAAACCCTGTAAATTTGGGATTTACTTTTTTGAGACTTAATTTTTAACGTCTCACTTTTTGCAGTCGCTCAAATTCATCCTCCTCTTGTGAGGTGTTTACGGTTAATGATTCTAAGGCTTTGGGAGTTAAACCAAACTCTCGGCAAAATGTCATAATGTTACAATGTGCATCTTTTTGGATTTGTAATTCTGGGCGTTTGTAGATTGCTTTGATACTGCCATCTTTTAAACGTACTTCATAGGTAATACCGTTCTCTAAAATGAAACGTTCAATTGTCCAAAATGTATTTAGTGATGCACAATACATTTTAACTTGATTGGTATAAAGTTCTGAATTTTTGCCTATGCTGGTCAGGTGTTCATAAACTGCCTGTTCGTGTGTTCCAATTTCTTGAATTGTCATTTTGATATTTTGGTTTATGCCTTTCGGCTGGTTGGTTTTACTCTTCTTCGTCTTCTTGATTTTCCAATTCGTGCATAAGGTCGTTGAGTAGTTCGTCTTGCACGTGTGACATTATCTCAATTTGTCTTGTGAGCGTGTTTAGTCTCACAAGTAGCGGTCTGCCTGTTATGTAACATTCAAAGTCGCTGTCGGTCTCTAATTTTTTGATTCTGTCCATTTTTTTTGAGTTTTTGATTTAAGTAATAATAATATGTTCGGGCGAAACTCTCATCTGACTTGTACGCCTTTGCTCCAAAACGTTTGATGAAAATTAATTCGGCTTTGTGGTATGATTCAATGAGCGTAACCATACTGGTATTGTTTCCATATATTTCCTCAAAAATCAGCATGAAAGTTTCCCGTTTGTTGAATACTGGCGTTTCGTCAATGTCTTGAAATTCCATTTGGTGATGGGTTTAATTGATACCTGTAAACGTTTTTTTGATTTTCTCTAAAAATTCTATTGACGATAAGCTGGATAATAAATCATTCTCAATGGTTTGAATATGATTTACAATTACTTTGCGTATGTCGTTTATTGCTATGCCGTCCATGCAAAAAGTACCATCGAATATTTTACCGTGTTCCAAAAACCATTCAATTATTAATTTTGCCCTAATTTCCTCAACACTTAGCGGAGTGCTGGCTGGGGCTGGCATCGTTTCGGGTGCTGTCGGTGGCTTAGTTGCTGGCTTGGCTTCGGGTGCTGGCGAATATCTCAATAGATAATCTGCCAAGTCCAATCCATTGGCTCGCTCGGCATCCGTGGCGACTTGCTCCAATAAATCCGAAACTTTAACTGATTTACAGAATGTTATTTCGTTTGCTTTGGTCGTCCATTTTTCAAAACCTCCCAAGTCAGGAAACAAGATAACGTTACGACCTTTCAATACTTTGAGTTTGTCAAGGTTTAAACCATCTTTTGATTCACATGATACCCAAACGAAACAAGGATAATAAACGCTGGCAATGACGGCAGATTTAGCACTTTCAACGATTGCCACGGTTCGATTATCGTTCAGTAAATGCTCTCCAAATAGGCATTGTTTCAGATTAAAGCCTTCGGGTCTCTCAGGCAGTTTCAATATGGAGTGTACCCAGTTTGGATTTATACTTTTGTCTCGTTTACAATCCCGACCAAGTGCCGTTTGGGTGCTGGCAGTAAGATTATATTTCATTACTTTTCCACTTCGTACATTACCCTGTAAATCCACTTGATAAAAAATAACTTCACCGCTTTTAGTTGTACCGATATGATATTTATTAACCAACATTTTAGCACGTTCTTTGCCAAATAGGACGATTAAAAAGTTAGTGAAAGAATTGGTGTCATTTAGTCCTAATGTCTTCTTAAAAATAGCTTTATCAATGTAACTCGCTGGGAGTGGTGGAGGTGCTGGGACGGGTTTTAACTTTTTAAAATCCAAGGGCTTATTTGTTGGATTATCTTTAAAAAACTCTGCTGGCGTGAAGTGATAACCACAACTATCCGACCGCTCGCACCGCCCACAATCCTCCGCTAAATGTTCGTTTGTATTGGTATCAATGTAACGTGTAAATTTCTTTTTTTCTCCGCAACTTGGACACGTGTATCTGTCAGATAAAGACTTATAAGTACCAGTTAATAATTAGTTTATGTTAAAATCGGAGAAATTAATTTCCCAAGATTTTCCTAACTGAGCCAAGCAGCGATTAACTGCATAGAAAAGAGAATCTTTACTGAGATAATCTATTGGGTCAATTTGTTCTTT
>JANXML010000162.1 GCA_025354645.1 Arcicella sp.
AAAGAACAAATTGACCCAATAGATTATCTCAGTAAAGATTCTCTTTTCTATGCAGTTAATCGCTGCTTGGCTCAGTTAGGAAAATCTTGGGAAATTAATTTCTCCGATTTTAACATAAACTAATTATTAACTGGTACTTAGTTATAAATACTTCGTAAAAAATCAATCCATTTATTTTATCGATGACAATACTGAGAAAATGATTATTGAAGTTGATCAACAGGGAGTTATCAAAAATAAATACACTTTTCCAACCTTCTCAAATGCAACGGGTAATGAAGGAAAATGCACAATTAGTGATATGATTGTTGATCAAGAAGACAGGTTTATCGTTCTGATTAGCAATATTTATAGTACAAATAATAACAATATTTATTGTTTTGCAAAAGATGGGAAGTTGATTTACAAAACTTCAATCGAATCTTATATAACTGGGACTTATAATATTTCATTCGCTACTGACTCAAAAAATAATTTATATATTGGAGGAAAAGAATTAATTACAGTATTAGATAAAACAGGGAAACTTCTTTACAATTTTGGAAAGAAAGGAACGAATGATGGAGAGTTCACGGATGATATTAATCAAATTTTTACGGATGATAAAGATAATATCTTTGTCCGAAATAATGATAGAATTCAGCAGTTTGATACTCAGGGAAAATACGTATCCAAATTTGCCTGCCTCTTTCAAAACGATATAGCTTTTGATGGTAAGGATAGTTTTTATGCTGTTGATAAAGATTATGCAAACATATCTGTTTTTGATAGAAAAGGACAGAGCATCAGTAAAATTTCATATGGAGATTTCTACAATAACCTTTATGAAATAATTGGTTTAGTTGACGGTAATCTTATCATCAATGTTAATAAATATCAAAGAGCATTTTTTGCTGCTTATGACAAAAAAGGGACATTTTTAAATAAAGTTAATAAACGCAATTTTGACGATGGAGCATTAGGAGAATTAAAAGACTTCCAGTTTGATAGTAATGATAATTTGTGGGTAGTGGATTGGGATAAAACGCAATCGTTTGATAAAAACAGTAAATTTACTAAGAGGTTTAACGAATCTTCTACCATTGATAACTATAAGTTAAATCCTCTTCTATCAATAAATTCAAAAGCTGAAATTATTTATGTTAATTCTTCCGATAAAAAAATTTACAGTGCTAATATTGAAAAAGACACACAGAAAGCACTGATTTCCTTGCCTGCGAAAGATGAGTTAAGTTTTGTGGACATAGATTCGACTAAGAAAGAGGTCACCATCCTCATAACTCCATTTTTTAGCTCCGATAATTGTTTAATAGATATTTATGATTTAACTGGGAAATTTAAAAAAAACTTTCTGACGGCTAAACTACTATCTGCAATGGCTCGTGGAAATGATGGTAGCGTTTATGTACTTTCAAGCACTTCTTCTGATCAGTTTGTAATAACTATTTATGATGAAAATGCTAAACTTATCAATAGCTTTAACACTGGAATTGGTGAATATGGCGATTTACCAGTTGGTTTAACAATAGATGAATTTGGTGTAATTCATTTGGGTGTACGTCACTTATTTACTGGAAAAGGCTTTGCAATTTATGCTTTTGATAAGAAAGGAAAAATGCTCACCTCAAAACTGAATCTTTCAGATAGTAAAGGGAATTTTTTAACAAAAACATCGTATTTACTGAAATACCAAAAAGGCTTTCTCTATTTAGCGGACTTCATCGGGAATCAAATCTTCAAAATCAAATTCAGCCCATCGGGAACTGCACTAAAAGAAGCTGCTCTTACGATATCTGACGTTATAAAAACAATTGATGATAAAGAGTTTACGCTTACTCCCACTTCCAATTCAAAAGGAGCAATTACCTACACTCTAACGAGTGGTGATGCAATAAGTGTAAGTAATGCAGGGTTAGTTAAAATTTTGAAAACTGGAACGGCAAAAGTCAAAATCAGTCAGCCTGAAACAACTGAATATTTAGCGGCAGAGAAAACCATCACTATTACTGTAAAATTATTGACTTCTCAAATTACGCAACTTGCAGCCATTACGAAAGCAATAAATGATGCTGACTTTGATTTGAAACCCGTTTCAAATTCAGATGGAAAGATTTCTTTTAAGGTTTTGAGTGGAGATGCGGTTAGTGTAAATACTACTGGAACGGTTAAAATAGTTAAAGCTGGCAAGGCAACGATTCAAATCTCACAAGCCGAAAGTGTTAAATATGAGGCTACAACTTCAACAGTTGATATAACTGTTAGTAAACTCACTCAAACAATAACGTTTGAAAAACTACCCACTCCGATTGCTACCAATTCGAGTGGCATATCGCTCAAAGCTACCACAAATGGCTCATTACCAGTAACTTTTAAAATTATTTCTGGACCCGCCACTGTCTCAAATAATGTACTGAAACCAACAGGAACGCCTGGAAGTGTTATCGTTGAAGCAACCCAGATAGGCGATGATAAGTATGACGTGGCTTCTGCGATTCGTCAGACGGTTGAAGTAATAACTATTCTCGCAAATAATTTAGAAGAAGAAAATGGAACTGTAATTTATCCAAATCCAACCCACGAGCTTTTATATATCAGAACGGATAAATCATTCAATAATTTTCAAATTACTGATATGAACGGGATAATTCTGAGTCAGAATCAGTATCAAAAAAATGTTCCAATCAATGTATCTAATTTAAGAAATGGAGCATATTTAATTAAGTTGATAGATAAAAATCAAGAATCACAGACAATTAAGTTTATAATTGAATGATGGAGTTATTCAATTGAACCAAGCAGAATTAAATTCTAAAAAATATGAGTAAACAAACCTTATTCGACAAAGTGTGGGATTCCCACGTTGTCAGAAGTATCGAAGATGGACCCGATGTATTTTTCATCGACCGTCATTTTATCCATGAAGTAACAAGCCCCGTGGCTTTCTTGGGATTAGAAAATCGTGAAATCGGCGTAATGTACAACAATCGTACTTTCGCTACTGCCGACCACAACACTCCCACTATCAATCAACATTTGCCCGTTGAAGACCCGCTTTCGGCAAATCAGTTGAAGGCTTTGGAAACGAATGCCAATAAATACGGTATTTCGCACTGGGGATTGGGACATCAAAAAAACGGAATCGTACACGTAGTAGGACCCGAAAACGGTATCACACTCCCAGGTATGACCATCGTATGTGGCGATTCGCACACTTCTACTCACGGAGCTTTCGGAGCGATTGCCTTTGGGATTGGTACTTCTGAGGTTGAAATGGTGCTTTCTTCGCAGTGCATTATGCAACCCAAGCCCAAAAAAATGCGTGTAACCATCAACGGACAATTGGGTAAAGGCGTTTTGCCGAAAGATGTTACTTTATACATCATTGCTCAACTTTCGGCGGCGGGTGCTACGGGATATTTCTGTGAATATGCGGGTGAAGTATTCGAGAATATGTCGATGGAAGGACGTATGACGGTGTGTAATATGTCAATCGAAATGGGTGCTCGTGGTGGTATGATTGCCCCAGACGAAACTACATTCAATTACCTAAATGGTCGTGAGCAAACCCCAAAAGGTGAGGCTTGGGATAAGGCTTTGTCGTACTGGAAAACCTTAAAAACAGACGATGGAGCTACATTTGACGTAGAATATACTTACAATGTTGCCGACATCGAACCACAAATCACCTACGGAACAAACCCAGGTTTAGGAACGGGTATTTCTAAAAATATTCCTTTGGCAAGTGAGGTAATTGACGGTGAAGCCAGTTACAAAAAATCATTGGGCTACATGGGATTTGCCGAAAACGAGTCAATCATCGGGAAATCAATTGATTATGTGTTTTTGGGAAGTTGTACCAACGGACGTATTGAAGATTTCCGTGCTTTTGCCTCTATCGTGAAAGGTCGTAAAAAAGCAGATAACGTAACGGCTTGGTTGGTGCCAGGTTCGCACATTGTGGAAGCACAAATCAAAGAAGAAGGTATTTTGGATATTTTGACAGAATCAGGTTTTGAACTTCGTCAGCCAGGATGTTCGGCTTGTTTGGCTATGAACGATGATAAGATTCCAGCAGGGAAATATGCTGTTTCTACATCAAACAGAAACTTTGAAGGTCGTCAAGGTCCAGGTTCAAGAACGCTTTTGGCTTCGCCTTTGGTGGCGGCGGCGGCGGCGGTTACGGGTAAAGTTACTGACCCTCGTGAGTTTTTATAGAGATTTTGAGGAAATGAGGTTACACAGAGAGCCACAGAGAAAAAATTGAGAACCACAGAGAAAAAAATTCTCTATTTTTCTCATTTTCTCTAAAAAAATCTCTGTGGCTCTCAATTTCTTCCTCTGTGGCTCTCTGTGTAACCTAATACCCCAAAAAATAAAATAATAACAAAATGGAAATAAACGATATTACCAGAATAATCATTGGATGCGGCATTGAGGTTCATAAACAATTAGGTCCAGGCTTGCTTGAATCAGCTTATGAAGAATGTTTAGCGTTTGAATTGAAACAAAAAGGTTTGCAAGTCGAAAGACAAAAAGCATTACCCATTCAATACAAAGACATCCAATTAGAATTTGGTTATCGGATAGATTTATTAGTTGAAAATACGGTGGTTATAGAGTTAAAAAGTGTTGATGCTTTACATCCTTTACACGAAGCACAGATATTGACGTACATGAAATTTGCCGAAAAGAAAGTAGGTTTATTAATGAATTTCAATGTACTTGTTTTGAAGGATGGGGTAAAAAGATTTATGAGATAATAAATAATAGAAGAATATTTCTATTCAAAAATAAAAACAAAATGGCTTACGACAAATTTACAGTATTACAATCCACTGCCGTTCCGATGCCTATCGAGAACGTGGACACCGACCAAATTATACCCGCACGCTTCTTGAAAGCTACGAAACGTGAGGGTTTTGGTGATAATTTATTCCGTGATTGGCGTTACAACAACGACGATTCACCCAAACAAGATTTCGTTTTGAACAACCCAACTTACAGCGGAGCAATCCTTGTGGGCGGTCGCAACTTCGGTTCGGGTTCGAGCCGTGAACACGCCGCTTGGGCGATTTATGATTACGGTTTCCGTTGTGTGATTTCGAGTTTTTTTGCGGATATTTTCAAAGGGAACTCCTTGAATATCGGCATTTTACCCGTAACGGTTTCGCCAGAATTTTTAGATAAAATTTTCTTAGCAATCGAAGCCAACCCGAAAGCAATCATTGAAGTAAACCTTCCAGAACAAAAAGTAGTAATTGTTGCTACTGGCGAAAGCGAAGGTTTCACTATTAACGGTTACAAGAAAAATAACATGATTAATGGCTTCGATGATATTGATTATCTGCAAAGCATGAAGGGTGAAATTGCAGCATTTGCTGATAAAAGTTTGTATTAATTTTGAATAATTGAAGTGATTTTTTAGAAACTATTTTGAAATTGTTTTTAGGGTATGAGGTTACACAGGAACGCCTGCCGCAGAGAACCACAGAGTTTTAAATTGAGGACCACAG
>JANXML010000168.1 GCA_025354645.1 Arcicella sp.
CTTAGCCAATGGGATTTCTGAAAATAAATTTCTAATTTTACTACTGATGATATTTTTCATTAAAGGCTGTTTTTGTTGCTTGAGAACTACAAATTTCAGCCTTTTTTTATTAATTCTAATTTTTCATCGGGTAGAGTAGTATTTCTCAACACTAACAGCAAATTGCCAATCAAATAACGTCAATGTATTAAACTTATTTCGTGGGGTATTCCAAGTGATATACGGTAAAAAGACCCACAGTAGTTTCAGAACACAATTTCTATGCCAGACCCTTGATTATGAGCATTTTATGAATAAAAATTCGGGGGGAAATAATGAGAAATAAGTAGATTTAACCAATGATGAATTTAATAATTGTCATTAGAATGATTTTGCCCGCATCAATAATTACATTAATCAAAATTTGCACGGTGTTTCTGAGTAAATTCGCCATCCACTGAATTACAGATTTTGCAATTTGATTGTTGACTGGTTTTTCAATTTCTTTTTTTGCGAGAGAATGGTTCTCAGAAAATTGAAGATTATAGGAAGCATTTTTGAGAGAATCTGCTTTGATTTTTCGATTTTCACGTCCGTGCATTATGGTTGAAGACTCTAAAAAGCCAAAGCCAGTTGATGCCGTTAAAACCACAAAAGAAAAGAGGATGTAGATAAATTTATTTTTCATTTTAATTGAGGTTTGATTTGATATGCAAATATAACTAACTAACAAATAGCTTGTTACAATCGTTTCCAAAATTTTTAAGCCAATCTGGTTCCGTTTGGTACAGGGTGTTCAATTGACGATAAAACTACTTCTCCATCCTCTAAAATGTAACCAGTTACTAAAATTTCAGAAAGAAAATTGGCTATTTGTCGAGGTGGGAAATTGGTTACGCACAAAACCTGTCTGCCCAACAATTCTTCTTTTGAGTATAGTTTCGTCAATTGTGCGGAAGATTGTTTTACGCCAATTCCTTCACCCAAATCCACTTTTAATTGAAAGGCTGGTTTTTTAGCTTTCGGGAAATCATGTACTTCAACAATTGTTCCCGCCCGAAGTTCAATTTTTTCAAAATCATCCCAAGTAATTTTTTCCATTAGACTCTTTATTAAATGTTATGTCTGCAAGTTATTAAATTAAAATAGCTTACAAAACTTTGATTTTCAAATACTTATCTTGTTTTTCAATTTACTTCAATTTGCTTTTCTATAATCTATATCCACCATGTAGTAAAAAAGTTATCAAATGTTAATAAAATGCAAATACTAAAATTTTTAGTACAAAACAGGTAAATCTACGCTAAAATACTTAAAAAAAAATTCTGTGCTTTGCATTACAAAAAATACCTCTCAAATCAATGTATATTATCATTCCAATTTTGGCAATTAGTCTTATCGTATTTGGTGCTTACCTTTTGCTGAATGTTTTGGGTGTAAAGATTAGATTTATTTCCACTAAAAATAGATTTTTTTAGTTTTAAGTTATAATTAGTGAATCCGAGTTATAATCCTTAATTCACTGATAAAGATTGTAAATTAATAGTTGTTCGCTCTAAATTACCAAGTTACCCCTTATTGAAACGAGACCGTGATGTAATCTCCGCAAAAGATTACATCATCGCCCTCTCCATTTTATTTCAAAATTCCATCCAGTTTTTCGTAGGGTATTACCAATTCGGTTATTCCGAAAGCATACGCTTTTATTTCGTAAACGTTGAACAAAAATTTGATACCTTTTTCAGTTAATATAAAGTTATCATTTAAGATAAAACGCTGATTATCAAAGAAATACCCTGCTTCTTCACTTAATTTATCAGCAGGTTTCAGTTTTTCTTGCTTCCTAAAAATTTCTTCGGCAATGTTTAATAATTTTTGGTCGTAGCCTTTCTGAAATAAATCATTTAACGTAATTCGCTTAAAATTTTTACGATTATACATATAATAATATTCCATGCTGATTGGATGATTCCCGCCCATAAACCAGTTTGTATTGGTATGAAGCATTAAGTATTTTTCTGTTTGTCGTTGCACAATTGTATTTGCTTCCATGTACCAAGGCATCGCCAAAAATCCACCTTCATTCACAGCATTTGCTCCTTTCACATATTCCTTTCCTTCTTTCAATTTCAGGTCATAATCATTCACAAAAGGGCTTGCTAATTCTTCAAAGTTCGTTGGACGAGATTTTGTGCTATCGTTATCATCATGATATATATTTAGGATTTCATTTTTTATCTCTTGATTAAAGCTAAGTGATTGAAATTCAGGGTATTGAAATTTTACCGTTGCACATAATGAATCCTTGTTTATGCAGGTTTGACTATGTTTTTCAAAAGTTTTCACAACATAACTCAATGTATCAGAAGTAGTTTTTAAATCTTTTTGAGGGGAATTTCCACAACTCCAAAGCAAGGCAACGAAAGGGATAAATAGTAGTTTTTTGTTCATGTTAGTATTTTTAAAATGGTTATTATTATTTTTTGCCACTTTTGTCCTGCAACTGGCAAATTATATGGAGTAAGTTCGCTTTATGTTGAAAATCAAGAAAGAGGCATAGACCGAATTATTGGCACATTTACCCTAAGTCCAACCATTCGTGAATCAGCAATTAATTTTTATTTCAATCCAACCTCTCATAGAATTCTTTGTATCATTGACTGGTCAAAATCTTCGTTTACAGTATGAAACGGGGTTAATTGTAGCAATTGATGGAGTTATAAATCCTGAAACGCCAAGCCCAAAAGCAACATACGTTCGTACTTTTGCTGTTGGATTGGGGTTTTGATTGAGTATATATTTCTTGTTATTAAACATTTTAGTGACTTCAAAATTAATTTTGGTAGGCAATTTTTTAAAGCCAAAACTTTAATGAATTGAATTTGTTTTCAATATATCATTCTTAAATCAATCATCTCATGAAAAACAAAACCACAAGCATTTTACTAAGTATTTTTTACTTCATTTTCTGTATTTTCGTCATTTTCCATAATGCTTCCTACCGCTTAGATTTACTTTTTTCTGGGAAATATTTGGTTTTTATGCTGTTGAGTATCGTGGTCTTTTTCGTGCTGATGAAGGTGGTAAAAGAAATTTTTGATGAGGACGGAAACGAATTTTGAGGTATATACGTTAAAATCATAATTACTACTCATTCGAGGATATTATGGGTTGTGTTCAATAGAAAAAGGCAGGGAGTTCCATTCCCTGCCTTTACTATTTTACTCAAATTTTACTTGTGGTTGGTAATTAGATTAAGCAAGTTTAGTTTGTTCAGCAGCCGTTGCATTTTTAGCAATAGTATAAACCACTAAACCAAATCCAATTTTGTTGATTGCATCAGCAATATTGTAAGCTAAATCAACTGGTGAACTTCTCGTGAAGTCAGCACCTGCCACTAATCCATGAAGAATGTTTCCTGGCAACATACAATATCCAATTGGATAAATTGCCCAGCCTACCAAAGTAAACCATCTCATGACTTTGTAACCTTCAACTACGGCTGTGTTGTTTGAAGATGCTACTAATTTAGAAGCCTCACCCATGTAGATTTCATAGATGATTAATGCCCAACCAGCCGTTGAGATAATTCCCCACATTACATTGTTTTCTGGCGTAACTGCTTCTCCGATGTAGCCTGCTACTAACATCAAGATTGAACCTGCCAATAAACGTACCAACATTCCACCTTTTGCACCTGCTGGCTTCAAGATTAAGAAATACTCAACGCACATCAAGGGTACAGTCAATGTCCAGTCAATATAACGGAATTGAGTTGGTGAAGTACCTGTCTCCAACCAAACACCTCTCATATAGAAATAGTGAACGGCAGCGATGAAAGTAATCAAACCAGAAATGGTTAATGATGTTTTCCACTTGTCAGAAACTCCACCTCTTTCAACAAAGAAAAAGACTGAAGCAGCCAACATAGACATATAGCCCGTGAAAAATGTGAATCCGATGTAATCACCAGCTTGGAGATTACCATTCAAGAGGATATTGAATGTGTTCATAATAGTGAATGTTTGGTTTTAATGGATTATTTGAATATGAAATAATACTTTTACAATGTTACAACTTTATGTTTTAATTATTGTTTATTTTTTTGTTTATTTTTTTAAAAAAAAGATTAAACAAATATTATTTAGTATCATGGTTCATCTGATGAGCTATGATTAAATGCGGTAAAGTGATAAGAGAAATGAAAATAAAGAGGATAGGGAATGGATCAAAATTTTGGGTGTAAGTTCGACAATACCATAGAAAAGCACAAAGAAATAGTATGGCTAAAACTGTAAAAGGCAAAGTTTTAAGATAGACTATTTTAAAAGATAATGATGGATGATCTTTACGTAAATAATCATGGATATTATCAAAAGCACAAAGTGCATGCCATCCACCAAAATAAAGGGCAAAAGCGGGCAATAAAGGCAAGTAAGATGATATTATTAAAATTATACCAAGACGAAATATTCTGATTTTATTAAAATGTATCAGAAATTCTGACTGAGCAACGATAAAAATGGTAGTAAAAGACAGCCCTAATAAATAAAGTATTTGCTTAACATTCAACGTAATGAAATTCCAAAAAGTCATTATCGATTGTTGATTACCAATCATTTTATTTACAATTGGCTGAACTTCATTAAGGTGAGTTAATAGTATAAAAGCTAAAATATAAAATCCGTAAATCAACCTGGTGCATGACCAAATTAAAACATTCTGAGGAGCTTTTTCTAAATCGGTTTCTCCAAAATGCCAAGCCGAAATAAGAAGAAAAACCAATAAACTTAATCCTGAAAATAAATACCATGCCAAAGCATAAAGTGCCATAATGGTCAAATACTTTATTAAAAAAATTTTAGCACTATACACTCGGTTAAATTTTTTATCCGTTGCTTCTTGAATTAAATGGTCTAACGCTCCGTGTGGAATTCCTGTTAAAAGAATCAACGAAACAAAAAAGACAATTTGAAAACTTTGCGGTAAATTTCCTTGAAAATATTGCCAATACAGTAAGATTAAACCTATAAATACGGTTAGCCAAGTGGGTACTTTCAAAAGTGAATTAATAAAATAAAGTTTCATTTTGTTGAATTGAATTTCATAATGTTTAAACAAAGGTGCAAAAACTTTGTTTAACTAATTTTTAAATCCTTAGATACTAATAAATCAATAAAAGAACTGTTGATTTTGTAACTTGCAGGCAAATTAGAAAATAAATCTAAAAACATGAAACAAATCATTTTTACTGATAAAGCACCTGCAGCCATTGGTCCTTATTCACAGGCAGTTTTATCGAACGGAACTTTGTATGTATCGGGGCAAATTGCGTTAACTTTGGTTGAAGCGGGAGCAAATATTGAGGATGAAACTCGTCAAGTAATGAAAAATATGCAAGCTATTTTAGAAGTTGCCGAGATGACTTTTGAGCATGTGGTAAAATGCACAATTTTCGTGAAAGATATGAATAATTTTGCGGCAATAAATGGAGTTTACGGAGAGTTTTTTACTTCAAATCCGCCCGCAAGAGAAACCGTTGAAGTGGCTCGTTTGCCAAAGGATGTAAATGTGGAAATTTCATGCGTTGCGACAGCTTAGTTGTGATTTAGTGGGTTGTGAGTTAATGATTTAGTAAGTTAAAATTGGACTCCTACAATCACAAATCACTAACTCACAAATCACAACTTATCAACAAATTACAAATAATAAAAGATGTCAAATAGACCAGTAAGAGTACGTTTTGCACCAAGTCCAACGGGCGGATTGCACATTGGCGGTGTCAGAACAGCATTATATAATTATCTATTAGCCAAGCAATTAGGCGGAAAAATGTTGCTTCGTATTGAAGACACAGACCAAACTCGGTTTGTGGAAGGGGCGGAAGAATATATCATTGAGGCTCTTTCGTGGGTAGGTATTACGATTGATGAAGGCGTGGGCGTTGGTGGTCCTCACGCACCCTATCGCCAGTCTGAACGCAAAGCAATGTATATGGATTATGCCATGCAATTAATTAATTTGGGAAAGGCTTATTACGCTTTTGATACTCCCGAAGAATTAGATGCGATGCGTCAAAATTTGGAAAGTGAGGGTTCTGCGTTTCAATATAATGCTGCCACGAGAACAAAATTGAATAATTCATTAACACTTTCAGAAGCGGAAACGAAGGCAAAAATTGAGATAGGTACTCCGTATGTTATTCGTTTTAAAGTACCACCAAAAGAAGAAATTCGTTTTAAAGATATTATTCGTGATTGGGTTTTGGTGCATTCTTCAACGGTGGATGATAAAGTTTTGATGAAGTCAGATGGAATGCCAACGTATCATCTTGCCCACGCCGTTGACGATCATTTGATGGAAATTTCGCACGTTATTCGTGGTGAAGAATGGTTGCCTTCTGCTCCTTTGCATGTACTTTTATATCGTGCTTTTGGCTGGGAATCAACTATGCCTCAGTTTGCTCATTTACCGCTTTTATTGAAACCAGAAGGCAACGGAAAACTATCAAAAAGGGATGCTGATGCAGGAGGATTTCCAATTTTCCCTTTAACGTGGACAATGCCAGACGGTAAACAAGCTATTGGTTTTAGAGAAGAAGGATACTTAAAAGAAGCCCTTGTAAACTTCTTGGCATTCTTAGGTTGGAATCCAGGTACGGAGCAAGAAATGTTTTCAATGGATGAATTAATTACGGCTTTCTCGTTGGAAAGAATCAATAAAGCAGGAGCAAAATTTGATATTCATAAAGCCAAATGGTATAATCAGCAATATTTAAAATTATCTTCGGATGAGGATTTGGCAAAAACGTATTTACCTGATTATGAATTAGATAAGGCAATAAAATTGACGCATCTATTCAAAGAACGAGTAACTTTCCCACAAGAAATTACTCAAGAAACGGCAAAACTTTTGAAAATACCTGCAACTTATGATGAAGCAACCGTGGCTTCAAAATGGAACGTAGATGCGAAGAATGGAATCTCAGCATTTCAGCATATTTTACCAACGATTGAAAATTTTGTTGCCGATGAAATTAAGCACGCTTTGAGTGACGAATTGGAAAAACTGGGGATTAAAATGGGCAAAATGATGCAAATGTTACGCATCGCCATCATGGGAACAGGTGTGGGTCCAGATTTGATGCTTTCAATGGAAATTATGGGTAAAGATGAAGTGAAATTGAGATTAGAAAAGGCATTATTTGAATTACCTAAACTATTATAAATAAAAAAACTATGGCTAAGAAAAAAGAAGTAAAAAAAGAAGAACTTCCGAAGGTACATAAAGACCTTGAAGGTTTCGATATTTCCATCAACACTTTCGGAGAAATCAATCGTTCCATTAACATTGAGAAAATCAATGAGTTTTTGAATAAAAATATGGATGATAAGAAACTGAAAAATAGAGAATAAATTTCGATGTGCGATTTTCGGTGCGAGGACGCTTCGGTTTGGTGCTTGTGTAAACCGAAAAATCCAACCGAAGTGTCGGTCGAATTAAAAATTGAAAAAATGAATATAGACAAAGAATCACTACAAAAAATAGCTCATCTCGCCCGTTTAGAAATGCCTGAATCTGCCGAAAAAGAAATGATGGATTCGTTGAATTCAGTATTGACTTGGATGGAAGAATTGAATGAAATTAACACGGATGATGTAAAGCCCCTCATTCACATGAGTCTGGAAGTCAACGCTTTACGTGAGGATAAAGTAATTCCAAATATCAGTCGTGAACAAGGATTAAAAAATGCTCCGAAACACAATGGAGAATATTTTATGGTTCCGAAGATGATGGAAAGTTAGGTATGAGGTCGTAGGTATGAGGTTGTAATCTGTGGAGTAATATTTTACCTCATACCTACTACCTCCTACCTAAAAATAATATTCAAGTGCTTTTCTCATCTCCCCCTTCGATACTGAAATATCGTAACTACATTTTCCAGCTCCTTCCAACAGTGAAAATCTGATTTCTTTTCCTTTATTCTTTTTGTCTTGCGATGTTAAGGCAATGATTGGCTCAATGTCTGAATCTTTGATGGTAGCTTTCCCATAAACTGAGAAAATAAATTCTTCGATGTTTTCTAAGATTTTTTGGTCAATCATTCCTCGTTTGAATGAGATAAATGCTTCGCATATCATTCCTGCGGCAATGGCTTCGCCGTGGAGTAAATGAAGTTTTGGTTTTCCTAAGAAATAGGTTTCAATGGCGTGTCCAAGGGTATGTCCGAAATTTAGTATTTTTCTAAGACCCTTCTCCGTTGGGTCGGCTTCAACAACTTGCTGTTTAATGTTTACTGAATGAGCAATTAAATCGGTAAAATCCTGCTCTTCAAAATCTTTTCTACGAATCTCTTCCCACTTTCTACCATCCATAATTAAGCAATGTTTAATAATTTCTGCAAAACCTGAACGCAACTCACTATACGACAATGTCTTTAAAAAATTAGCATCAATTAATACGACTTTAGGAATTTGAAAAACGCCAATGTGATTTTTAAGTCCTTGAAAATCAATGCCTAACTTTCCTCCTACGCTGGCATCTACTTGCGAAAGCAAGGTGGTTGGAATTTGTATAAAATCTATGCCACGCTTGTAGGTTGAAGCACAAAAACCGCCCATATCCCCAATGACTCCTCCACCCAAATTAATGACTAAACTATGGCGGTCAAGTTCGTTATCAGTCATGGCTTGCCAAATCTTCTGACAGGTCTCTAAATTCTTTTCAGATTCACCCGATTTGATTTTTACTAAATTGTGTTTTCCTAAGAATTTCTTAATCGTTGGGTAGCAATATTTGAAGGAATTTTCATCAACAATTACTTGAATTTTTGTGTATAGATTTGCCTGTAAAAAGGAAGAAAGGCTTTGGGAAATTGGGGCAATTTGAACAGACATCTTTTTCAGTTAACAGTTAACAATTATCAATTAACAGTTTGGAGAAATTATAATTCCAAATGTTGGATTGATGTATTCTCAAAATTAACTATTTTTTATTATAACATTTTCAAATTATCGGATTATAAAGTAGTTCGAGATTGCATCTCGTGAACGGAGTACGACTCACCGTGTTACATTATGAACCCAACTTTCGACTGATAAGATTCTAAGATTTTATGGTCAGGAGCGAGTTCTGTAATTAAATAATCTACTTCATCGAGCGAAATAACTTGTAATCGTAAAGTTGTATTCAATTTTTCAGAAATTACTGGTGTAATTAATTGTTTGGATGCTTTAATCATCGCCTTTTTTACTTGCACAACTTCATAATCAGAATCACTAATTCCGTCTTCGTTGAAACCATTAATTCCTAAAATACATAAATCAGCTTTGATTTCATTTATTTTTGAAACAACCTCCCCTCCTATACTGATTTTTGAAGCATTTGATAGCTTTCCTCCCAATAAAATTACCTCTACATTGGGGTGTTCTGTTAATTCCAACGCAATCAGTGGGCTTACTGTAAAAAAAGTAATGTGCAGATTTTCAGGTAATTGACTGGCAATTGCACGAATGGTTGTTCCTCCGCTACATAAAACGGTCATGCCATCTTGGAAGAGTGAAATTGTTTTTTGTGCAATGATATTTTTCTCATCATACGCATACGTATCAGCTTGTGTGGCAGTGAGATTATAGGATTTTGACAAGGCTCCACCGTGAACTTTCACAATGACATTTTCCTGAGCTAATTCATTGAGGTCACGTCTGATGGTATCTTCTGAAACATTTAATTCTAAACTCAAATCAGAAGACAGAACTTTATTGTGCAGATTTACTTGCTTGATTATTTGAGCCTGTCGCTCTTTCTTGAGCATAATTCTATTTTCAGTAATAATCATTGCGTGTTTATGCTGGTTTATAATTTTAAGTTTTTAGTTTTGATTAAGCAATTTTACTTACTAATTGTAAAATATTGAGATAAAATTACACAATATTATAGATTTTTTATTAATTTATAATTATTTTTGCTAAACAGTTGCACGAATTTGCTTGTTTAAATTCTACCTACTGGGTACAACTTGCATAAAAAAGCAAACAATTTAACCATTTTTGAAATACTAAAAAATCATGAAGAAAAAATTTACCACGTCTATGTTGGGTGTTTTTGGTCTGTTAATGATGTCTTTTGCATCGTTTGCTCAGAGCTACAACATAAAAGGAAAAATTACAGACTCCAATGGGCAACCCATGATTGGAGCAACGGTTGTCTTGAAAAGTACAACCTTTGGAACTGCAGCAAATGCCTCTGGGGATTACAGTCTTAATGTAACGGCGAAAGCTGGAAATTACGATTTAGAGTTTCGTTCGGTGGGTTATTCAACCATAACGAAGAAGATTGTTTTAGGGTCTTCTACTGATTTGAATGTGAATGTGGCAATGATTGAAGACGGAATGAGCCTTGATGAAGTTGTGGTTACAGGTTCAACTTTGAAATCCACTCGTCGAGAATTGGGTAATTCTATCTCAACCGTTTCAGCACAGAGCATTAGAGATGCTGGCACGAATAATTTAGCGGGTGCGATTCAAGGAAAAATTGCGGGAGCTCAAGTGACGCAAAATTCGGGAGATCCTTCTGGTGGTATCACAATTCGTTTGCGTGGTATTAAATCATTAGCTGGTAATTCTGACCCACTTTATGTTATCGACGGTGTCGTAATTAGTAATGCTTCTGACAACGTTTCGCAATTGGCAAATGCTTCGGCAGTCGGTTCTGCGGTGGTTACTCAGAATCGTTTAGCGGACATTAATCCCAACGACATTGAAACATTAAACGTGTTGAATGGTGCAGCGGCAGCCGCAGTTTATGGGTCTCGTGCCTCAAATGGAGTTGTGTTAATTACAACAAAAAGAGGAAAATCTGGAACTCCAAAAGTAACATTCAGTACGAGTTTCAGTTCAAACGAATTGCGTAAAAAAGTATATGCAAGCACTTATGGAAAGCAATTTGGTTTTGCTGAATTACGTCTTTATCCAATCGGAAACGTTTCAGCTGCACAAATTGCGGCAAATCCTGGAACAACAACCGTAGGAATTCTGCGTGATGGAGCAACAACCAACCTTGCAACAAATTTGGTGGACGTGACTCGTTATGATTACCAAGACCAAATTTTCCAGACTGGATACGGAAATGATAATAACCTTTCTGTTTCAGGTGGAAGCGACAAAACACAATATTTTGCTTCGGTATCTTATTTAAAAAACCAAGGAATTGTGAAAGGTACAGATTTTCAACGTTATGGTTTAAGAATGAGACTTGACCAACGCTTAACTAATTGGGCTAAAATGTCAGTAGGCTTGAATTATTCAAATAGTTCATCCAACGAAAAACCAAACGGAAACGTTTTTTACAGTCCAATAAACTCATTTACCATCACCAACAACATCTGGGATTTGAACAATCGTGATGCTTCTGGAAAATTACAAAGAGTGGAAAGAGCCAGAATTAACCCACTTTCTGTCATTGAAGATATGTTTTTTACGCAAGACGTTAGCCGTACAATCAATGATATTCAGTTCAATTTTACTCCTTTGGCAGGTTTGAGTGTGGATTTAGTAACAGGAATTGACTCTTATTCACAAACTGGAAATAATACAATTAACCGTTATCCTTACGCCGCAGAAGCAACTGCCGCTGGTGTACCTTTGGGTGCAAATTTATACCCAGATGGATATGCAGGACAAGCCAGTAATAAAGTAACCTTGTTTAATACTGACTTAAACATCACGTATCAAAAACAATTTACGGATAAGTTAAAACTAACTGCAACTGGAGGTTTTAATTACCAATTTCAGAAGAAGGAATTCATCACCAGTGGTGGTGAGAATTTAAGTCCATTTGTAACAACCACTCGTGGTGTGAGTCGTACCATTACAACGGATTACAGCTTAGATAGATTTTACGTGTCTGGTCAGTTCATTCAAGCAACGGTTGGCTATGATAATAAGTTATTCGTAACGGCTGCTCTTCGTCGTGATGGTTCAAGTATTTTTGCTGAGTCAGAAATTAATCAATTATATCCAAAAGTAAGTGCATCATATGTATTGAAAGAAGATGATAATTTTACAGCAAGATTAAGAGGTTCATTTGGTGATGCGGGTGGTGTAACAGCATTGGGTACTTACGATCGTTTTTGGCAATTTAGCCCTTCTCCATATTTAGGAAAAACTGCTTTCATGCCAGGTACACGTTTAGCTAATGAGCGTGTTCGTCCAGAGCGTATGCGTGAAGTTGAATTTGGTGGAGACTTTGGTTTCTTGAAAAATCGTGTACAATTAGGAATTTCGGTTTACCAACAAAACATCACTGATTTAGTATTGAACCGCAATATTGCTCCCTCTTCGGGTGGTTTGAGTAAGACTGATAACGTTGGAGAAATGCAAAATAAAGGTATTGAAATTACTTTAGGAGGTGCTGTAATTAAGAAAAAAGATTTTGAAGTTAATGCTAATATTATTTTTAGTTCAAACAGAAATAAAATTACAAAACTGCCAGGTGGAACGGTAAACATTTCAAACAGTTTCACGGCAGCGGATGGTATTGCTTTTGTGGAAGGACAACCTGCCAGTATTTTTATTGGACGTATTTATGCTCGTAATCCAGACGGTTCACTACTCTTAACACCACAAGGTTTGCCACAGAGTGAGCGTGGAACGCAAACAGCGGGTGACCCAGTTAATTATACGATTAATCCAAGAGTGGATGGGCAGCCATCGGGAAATACTTTCATTCGTACCGTAATTGGTAATCCTAATCCAGATTGGACGGGTTCATTCAGTTCAAGTGTTCGTTATAAAGATTTGACTTTCCGTTTCTTGTTGGATGCTGTTCAAGGTGTGAATGTATTTAATGCTGATAAACGTACTCGTGAAAACGTGGGTATTGGTCCACTAATAGAAGCTGAAATGAGAGGTACAGCTCCACGTGGTTCTGTTTTAGCGATTGGACCCATCGAAGAATTTAGAGTTGATGATGGTTCGTTTGTGAAGTTGCGTGAAATTGCATTGAGCTATCGTTTGCCAAGTATCATCAAAGGAATGAGCAATTTTAATCTTTCAGTATCTGGACGTAATTTAATTTCATGGGATAATTACAATGGATATGACCCAGAAACAAATGCAGGAGGTAATTCAGACCGCATTCGAGGAACAGATTTTGGTAATGTACCAATTCCAAGAACTTACCAAATGTCTTTAACAGCATCATTTTAATTAATCACGAAATTCAAGAAAATGAAAAATATATTCGTAAAATCATTCCTATTCACTTCCGTTGTCATGATGTGTTTATCATCGTGCCAGAAAGAGTATCTTAATCCAAGTACTGCCTCAGAAACCCAAGTAGTTTCGGATGTGGATGGATTAGTTGCCTTAGCCAATAATTTACCCTTGCGTTATGCCGTGGGTCGTCAAAGTCCAGGATATACCATTATTGCTACTGGCGGTTTAACTACCAAAGAGTTAACGGTTTTAAACGCAGGAAATTTAGATGAGGATCAATTGTCTCGTGGTGGAACGGGCGTTGATGGAAACAATGCGGTTGTCCGTAATCTTTGGTCGCAATTAAATATTGTAAAAGGAAATTCAGATTTAATTTTGAATAATCTTAATAAAGTAACTGACCCAGGTATCAAATCTGGTTTGCAGGCTTATGCTTCTATTTACAGAGCCTTAGCCGTTGGAACGATGGCTCAATTTTGGCAACAAGTAACGGTTGAAACTGCCACAAACGCCAAATTTGTTGCTCGTGATGAAGCACTACGTCAGGCAATTGCTATTTTAGAATCAGCCCAAGCAACGATTGCGACAACTCCCATTCCAGCAGCATTCACCGCTCGAATGGTGCCAGGTTTAGATATTCCAAATACGATTAATGCTCTCATTGCTCGTTATGCCTTATTTGTGGGTGATAACGCAAAAGCCATTGCGGCGGCAGGTAAAGTAACTGCATCAGCAAAATCCGCTTGGACATTTGATGATGTCACTCGTAATCCAATTTGGGATACCGCTTTATCGAACGTAAACATATTCCAGCCATCTTCATTGGCAATGGGTTTACCAGCAGATTTAGCTCCTACAACGGCTGATAAAAGAATTGACTTTTACTTTACTTCACGCACGGCAACGGCTGGAATTTTTAAAGGAAAAGGATTCTTTACATCAAACAGTTCAGTAATGCCCGTTTATTTACCAGGCGAGATGTCATTAATTATTGCCGAAGCCAATGCACGTACAAATAACTTAGATGCAGCAATAACAGCATTAAGTTCTGTATTAACAAAAAAGACTGATTCATGGGGAATTGGAGCAGATTTGCCCGCTTACGCTGGTGATAAAACATCGACAGCTGTTTTAAACGAAATATATCGTAATCGTAGAATCGAATTATTCATGTCTGGTTTAGCATTAGAAGACAGTCGCCGTTTTGCCAGACCAGCCACCGAGCGTAGCCGTACGTGGATGCCATATCCTGCCATCGAGAGAAGTAACAATACAAACACTCCCGACGACCCGACGAATTAAAAAACTTTACAAATACCACTTCGAAACAATTATAAATATAAAGAGGGCAAAAATTATTTGTCCTCTTTGATTTTTACTTGATAATTCCATAAAAAATTCCGATTTTAGTATATTAATTCAATTATCAAATTTTATAACTTCATTTAACAACCAATCATTTTCATGAAAAAAACATTACAAAACAAATTAATGTGGCTGTTTTTATGCGTAGGCATGTTTGCCACGCACGTAGGATGGACACAGGACAGACAGATAACTGGAAAAGTTACTGGCTCGAACGATAATGCATCATTGCCAGGGGCAAGTATTATCGTGAAAGGAACCACGAGAGGAACAACCTCTGCGGCTGATGGAACCTACAAAATTTCGGTAAACAACAACGCAACGCTTATTTTCACTTCTTTAGGATTTGAGAAAAAAGAGGTCATCGTTGGAAATCAAACAGAAATTAATGTTAAACTCACGGATGCAACTTCTGCCTTGGACGAAGTTGTGGTGACGGCTTTGGGAATTAAGCAAGAAAAAAGAGCCTTGGGCTATTCGGTTCAAGAGGTAAAAGGCGATGAAATTGCACAAACAGGACGTGAGAATATTCTTACTTCTTTGGGAGGACGTGTAGCGGGTTTAACGATGACTCCAACCACAGGATTGCCTGGTTCATCGGTTCAAATTCAATTGCGTGGTGCTTCTTCGATTGGTGGAAATAACTCTCCATTGTTTGTAATTGATGGCTTGCCCGTTAGTAACAGAACTTTTAGTCAAGGGGGTTTGGTGTCTGATGGACCAAATCGTTCTAATGATTATGCCAGTAGAATGGGAGATATCAATCCAAACGATATTGAAAGCGTAACGGTTTTGAAAGGATTGGAAGCAGCGGCTCTTTATGGTTCGGAAGGGTCAAGTGGTGTAATTATGATTACTACCAAAAAAGGAAGACAAGGCACAACGAATATTAATTATAACACTTCTTATGACGTTTCTAATGTTTACAGATTTGTGGAAACGCAAAAGGTTTATGGACGTGGAAATTACGGAGTTTTAGATCCCCAAGCAACTGTTTACAGAGGTCCAAAATATTCTGAATCAGCTAATAATCAAATCTACGATAATGTGGGTAATTTCTATCAGACGGGCATAAATCAACGACACAGCTTGAGTATTGAAGGAGGTGGTAAGATAGATTATCGTTTCTCAGCATCCTATTTAGACCAAAAAGGGGTTGTGCCAACGACAGGTATGACTCAATTACAAACCAGATTATCGGGCAGTGCTGAAATTGCAAAAGGAATAAAAATTACCAATACTTTCGCTTTGATTAGCCAAGATATTTCTAAGGGCTACCGTGGAGATAATGGTTTTTATCTAAGTGCTTTGGGGTGGCCCGCCAACGATGATATGCGAGTTTATTTGAATCCAGATGGAACTCGTCGTCGGACGGTTAAAGATGTAAATGGTGAATTAGATAATCCTTATTTCAGCTTGAACAAAAATATTAACACTGAAAAAACAATCCGCATTAACGAGAATATCAACATTAGTGCCGATGTAAAACCTTGGCTAAACATTACTGGACGATTTGGCGTGGATGCTTACACCACTTTTTTGAATCTTTTGATAAATCCAGAATCGGGTAGTGGAAATAGTGCGGGTGGTACAAGTGGTTTAACGGCGAAGGGTTATATCGACAATGCCGTGGATGTTGGAAGGCTTTTTAACGGAAACCTTTACACAACTTTCAAAAAGAAAATTGGCAGTTTAAACGGTTCCTTATTATTCGGTGGTTCATTGGATGATAATAAAACTGAAACAAACGCACTTTACGGTGAAAAACTTTATTTGCCAGAATTTAACAGTGTGAACAATACCGATGTTACCACCCAGAAAGTAAAAACAACCATCTTTCAAAAACGTCTTTTGAGTGCTTTCAGTAGTTTAGATTTGAGTTACAAAGACTTGATTTATCTGAAAGTAACGGGCAGAAATGATTGGTCATCGGCACTTTACGGTGCTTCTACGTATAGCTATTTTTATCCATCTGTGAGTACGAGTTTTGTCTTTACTGAGCTTCCCATTTTTAAAGATTTATCATTTTTATCTTTTGGTAAAATTAGAGCATCTTACGCACAAACGGGTAAAGACCCATATACACCCTATAAAGTTAAGTCAAGTCTCGCTCCACAAACAACAACTGATGGAGGATTCGCCTACGGATTTTACGGTGGAAATCCCAATCTAAAACCTGAAAGAGGCGTTGGAATTGAAGTTGGAGCGGATTTGCGTTTCTTCAAAGGAAGATTTGGCATTGATGCAGCGTATTACACAAATGAACGGGCTGACCAAATTGTTCCCCAGCGTTTGAGCTACGGAACTGGTTTCATCTTTGGATTATTGAACGGTGGAACATTTAGTAATTCGGGCGTTGAATTACAAATAACGGGTTCGCCCATAAAGACAAAAGATTTTACATGGGACATTCTTTTGAATTTTTCAAAGTTAAAAACCAATGTAAAAAATCTTCCTGCTGATGTGGCTGAATATTATAACTCTGATACTTGGCTTTATAATAATGCTCGTGCCAGTGCCTTTGTCTCGGATTTAGCCCCGTATTACAAAACGCTTGATAATCTTGAATTCTACCAACCGTATGCTGGTTCTGCCACTGCAATTGGCGGATACAGTTATCTACGCAACAAAAGAGGTGATATTTTGATTAATCCTTCAAATGGTTTACCAATTAAAAATGAAAACTTCTTACCTATCGGAGACCGTAACCCAGATTTTACCATCGGATTACGTAACTCATTCACTTACAAAGGGTTCACTTTATCATTCCTTTTGGATATTCGTAAAGGAGGAGATGTATTTAATGGTAATGCCATGTGGTTAGCCGAGCGAGGATTAAGCACAAAAACACTTGACCGTGACTCACCAGTAACTTACAAAGGAGTTTTTAGAGATGGTTATGAGAACACAGGCACACCAACAGTAAACACCATTCAAATAACGCCAAGTACCAGTGTGAATCAAGGATATTACACTTCATTGGTTGAAGCTGATTTTGTTGAACATAATATCAATTGGATTAGATTACGAGATGCAAATATTTCTTACAGCATTCCTAAAAAAGCATTGGGTGGCTTGAAGTTCATCAAAAATGCTTCGGTATTTGTGAGAGGTACGGAATTATTCCTTATCACCAATTATACAGGAGCTGATCCAAGTGTGAATGGAACAAACGCTTCTTCTTTGGGCGTTGGTGCTGCGGGAATTGACTATGGAACGGTTTCTTTACCAAGAACATTTAGTACAGGTCTTAGTATTACGTTTTAATTTAAAAACAACAGCATAAAACCCATTGAATCTGTATAATTGTAAGGAAGGAAATTAAGTTTTCAGCTATATTAAATGGTACTTACTGCCAACTGAACTACTGCCAACTCCTTCTACTATTCTTTATGATTTCTATGTGGTTGCAAAACATAAATTCAACATGAAAAAAATTAAATATATACTACTCACCGTCACAGCTTTGACGTTTGGGAGTTGCAAAGAATATCTTAACATTAATGAAGACCCCAGCAATCCGCAAGTTGCTGAGGGTTACGCACTTTTACCCGCAATTGTGTCTCAAATGGTACGTGGAGAGCAATTTGATGGTCGTTATGCTGGACAATATTCCCAAGTTTGGGCATCATCGGGCGGTGGAAATACGTGGGATGCTCACAGTTATGCTTCTGGCAGTGATGCGGGTGGTGAAAAATGGAGAACTCATTATTGGTCGATTGGTGAAAACGTTGATTTAATTGTGGCAGATGCAGTGGCAAAACAAAAATGGGATTACGTTGGAGCTGCCAAAGCCATCAGAGCATGGTCGTGGCAAAGTACCACTGACTGGCACGGAGAAATGATTTTGAAGCAAGCATGGGAGCCAAATCGCTACGTTTTTGATTATGATTCACAAGAGGAAATTTATGCAGAAGTAGTTCGATTATCGAATGAAGCCTTGGAAAACCTCAACAAAACGGGTGATGGTGTAGGTTCGCTTACTCGTGGAGATAGAGTTTATAATGGAAGCATAGACAAATGGAAGAAATTTGTGTATGCTAACTTAGCCCGCAATGCCAATCATTTGAGCAATAAAGCAATTTATGCTCCTGATAAAGTGATTGAATATTGTGACAAAGCAATGGCATCAAATGCAGATAATTTCCTCGCACCCAATCGTGGAGCAAGTACAACCGATGCTAATTTCTTTGGACCATTACGGAATAATATGCAATCTTTCCGTCAAACAGATTTCAGTATAAGTTTGATGGATGGGAGAGTTTTCAATGGTGTTGTTGACCCTCGAATTTCATTAATGTTTACTGCATCTGTTGATGGAATATATCGAGGAGTTACGCCAGGAAGTGTTGATGCAAATTCAACTCCAATTGATAATCCTAAAAGAGTTCCAATTTTGTGGGGAGTTACTCCATCAGTTTTAGCTGGAAAAACGCCCGTGGACATAACCAAGGGTAAATATCTCTACAAAGATGATGCTCCATTTCCGATTTTTACTTATTCAGAAATGCAATTTATCAAAGCAGAGGCTGCCTTCAAAAAAGGGGACAAAACATTAGCACTGGATGCCTATAAAAAAGGAGTTGCCTCGCATTGTGATTTTGTAGGTGTTTCAACTACCGCAAAAAATGATTTCTTAGCCAGTAAAGCCATAAAACAGACAGGTGCTGAATTGACCCTTGCCGACATTATGTGTCAAAAATTTATTGCTATGTACGCCCACGGAAACATGGAAACCTTTGTGGATATACGGAGATACCAATACGACCCATTGGTTTATACAGGTTTCGTTGTTCCTGGAATAAAAGATTTAGCCTCTGAAAACAATGGAAAAACGGTTCAGAGAGTTCGCCCAAGGTATAATTCAGAATACGTCTGGAATCGTGCCGCTTTGGATAAAATTGGCGGTAACAATCCTGATTACCACACTTACCCATTGTGGTTTGTAACGAAGTAAATCGTTTTTAATTAAAGTATTCGTTGAACAATTTAAAGCCATGAATAAACATTAAATTATTGATAATCGGAGCATTATAGTTTTTTATTCAATAATCACAATACTTATTTGATGGCAAATTCTTATGAAAAATAACAGATTTTTATCCATATTCACCCTTGCTACTACTTTTTTTATCGTAAATGCTTGCGGGGAAAAACAAGATAATTTCCAAATAATTTCACCCGCAACTGGGGCTCGGGTTAAATTTATTCATGCCTCTCCCGATGTTCCTGGGATTGATATCTACGTGAATGATAAAAAGTTTTCGGGCGTGAATACCACCACAGGAGCAACACCAGTTTTATTGACTTATGGGAGTGCATTTCCATCAGTTGCTGAATACGCAACCACTCCCGCAGGAAAAATCAAGGTGGCAGTGGTGGTTCCATCTTTGAACAATGCCACAGGAATTGTCGCTGATTTAACGGTAGAAGAAGGGAAATTTTATTCCGTTTTTGCGACTGGAATTGCCCCAAATTATGCTCCTTTAGCCTTAGAAGATAAACTTCCAGTGTCAACGGGCAAGAATATTTACGTTCGGGTAATCAACTTGGTTCCAAATTCAACAACGGCAGAATTTTCGGTAAATGGAAACGTAATTGCAACGGGTGTTAAATTCAAAAATGATGATAATACATTTATAACCGTTCCAATTGAGGCATTTACTTCGGGTTCAGTTACCGTTCCATTCTTCATAAAAATTTCTGGTGGAATTACCGTTGTCACAACAGCAACATTTAGCCAAACTACAGTTATTCCAGGAAAAGTTTATACGGTTATTGCCAGAGGCGTTGTTACGACGGATATAAAAAATCCAACAAAATTTGCTCCTTCACAAACCGTTTATGTGAATAGATAGTAAAACATAAATTCACAAAAAAGCCGTTTCAAACAATTTGGAACGGCTTTTCTTTTAAGTAACAAAAATCGAAATTACTTTTTCAAAATAATTAAAATATTGCTAACTGCTCTCTCTCCGTAATGGTCAAACTGTTTATTATCACAAGGAAAATTGACAACGCCCTCGAACGGTTGCCCTTTGATGTACATTGTAGTTGAACCTCCACCGTCCAAATTAATAGCATCTTTACAACCCAACATTCTCGACAAATACGTCAATTCGTGCAAGGTCATTCCTTGTGCCATAGCATTTCTACCGTCCACCGTAATTAATAATAAATCATCGTCCTTCGTTACGCACGCACAAGTTCTTGGATGGCGATTATTATTGAAAGGATTATTCTTTAATTCTTGCTCTTCATTATTATAAATCAATAACGGACCAGTAACTAAAACACTTGCTTGGGGTAAAGATTTTTCCCAATACAATTTTTCTCCTCCTTTCACAATTTTGAAATTATTATCATCAATCGTGATGGCTGCCATGCTGTGTTCGGGAATTGGTTTAGAGGAAGTGTAAGACGCAGAATCTATTATTTTTTTATTTATCTTTAAAAAATCAACCGAACCCCCTCTTTTTGTATTAAAAAATCCGCCATTAACCGCCGCAAGGGCATAATTTTCAAAAGCAATCGTGCTGGTTAATTTTAATTTTCGAAGTGTGTCAACTTCTGGAACGTAATTATCCGCTGAACCAAGGGCAAATTTGAGATTTTTATTATTGAGTTTCGCTTGAACAATACTGACAAATTGATTAGAAGAAAATAATTCTTTTTGATTAAAATGATAAGATTTCCAAGTTAATCCATTACCCAAATCCGTAGGAATCCATCTGACATAGGTGAGCATCAGTGAATCGGCATAATTTTGAGCATTAGTCGTAAATAAAAATACCGTAAGGAGATATGCAGTCAATAATAACCGCTTCATAAGTTTAGGAAAAATACTTTGGCAATTTGTTGATGATTGCGAATATAACGAAAAAGTCTCTTTGAATAGTATTTTTAAGGGGACTTTGAGTAAACGGTTATTTTTTAGGTATGAGGTAGTAGGTATGAGGTAGTAGGTTGTAAGTATGAGATATAAACCTGTAACCTCAGACTTACGACCTCATACCTAATACCTAAAATCACTCCACCGTAACCGATTTCGCCAAATTCCTCGGTTGATCCACATTACAACCCCGCATTACCGCAATGTGATACGATAATAATTGCAATGGAATTGTAGCCAATAGTGGAATCAACGCATCGTGAGCGGCTGGAATTTCAATGGTGTAATCTGCCATCGTTGGAATTAATTTATCGCCTTCCGTTACAATGGCAATCACTTTTCCTTTCCGTGCCTTCACTTCCTGAATATTGGAAACTACTTTTTCATACGAACTGTCTTTTGTGGCAATAAAAACTACGGGCATTTCTTCATCAATTAATGCAATGGGTCCGTGCTTCATTTCTGCCGCAGGATAGCCCTCAGCGTGGATATACGAGATTTCTTTCAGTTTCAAAGCTCCTTCCAACGCCACAGGAAAATTATACCCACGACCTAAATAAATGAAATTACGAGCATCTTTAAACTGTTCTGCAATCACTTTTATTTTTTCGTCAGATTGCAAAACCTTCTCAATTTTTGACGGAATTCGCTCCAATTCAAACAATAATCTTCTGAAAGTATCTTCGTGTAAAGTCCCTTTTTTACGGGCAACCGCAATTGCCATCATTGCCAAAACCGTCACTTGAGCCGTGAAAGCTTTGGTAGAAGCCACGCCAATTTCGGGTCCTGCGTGGGTGTAAGCTCCTGCGTGTGAGGCTCTTGGAATGGATGAACCCACCACATTACAAACCCCAATAATAGTTGCTCCTTTTGATTTTGCCAACTCAATTGCCGCCAATGTATCGGCGGTTTCACCAGATTGTGAAATGGCAATCAGAAAATCTCCTTCTTTAATAATAGGATTTCTATAACGAAATTCAGAGGCGTACTCAACCTCCACATTGATTCTCGCTAATTCTTCAAAAATATATTCAGCCACTAAACCTGCGTGCCATGATGTTCCACAAGCCACAATGACAATCCGTTTTGCTTTCGCTAATTTATCAATATAATCCCGCAAACCACCCAAAACCAAATGACCATTATCGGCACTCACTCGCCCACGCATACAATCCGCCACTGAACGGGGTTGCTCAAAGATTTCTTTTAACATAAAATGTTCAAAACCTCCTTTTTCAATTGCCTCCAATTCCATCTCAAGCGTCTGAACGTAAGGCGATTGCAGAATATTATCAATGTTTTTAACCGTTAATTCCCCATCACGAACAACGGCTAATTCATAGTCGTTCAGATAAATTACTTCGTTAGTATATTCAATAATTGGCGTGGCATCAGAAGCGAAAAAGAATTCCCCCTCTCCTATGCCAATCACCAGAGGAGAACCTTTCCGAGCCGCAATTAATTGATTTGGGCTGGTGGAATCCATAATCACGATGGCATACGCACCGACAACTTCTTTCATCGCCAAACGCACCGCCTCTTCCAATAAACACCCAGTATTTTGCTGAATATCCTCGATAAAATGAATGAAAACCTCTGAGTCTGTATCGGAATGAAAAACGTGTCCTTTTTTAATTAAACTCTTTTTAATAGAGTCATAATTTTCAATAATTCCGTTGTGAATAATCGCTAATTTTTCATTGGCTGAATAATGTGGATGAGCGTTGGTATCATTTGGTTCGCCGTGGGTTGCCCAACGAGTATGACCAATTCCAATGGTACTATGAAGATTTTCACCAATTAAGGTAGCTTCAAGGTCTTTTACTTTGCCTTTTTTCTTGTAAACATTCAGTCCATTATTCATCAGAGCAACGCCCGCACTATCATATCCACGATATTCTAATCTCTTTAACCCCTTGATAATCAAGGGATAGGCTTCACGATGCCCAATATAAGCTACTATTCCACACATAATTTTTTGGGTTATCTGAAATTCATTTTTAGTAAAATTTTAAATTCAGTAATATATTGCCACAAAAGTAAAGCGGAGGATTCATATTATGAACCTCCGCTTCGGATTAATTTATTTATGGGCTTTTCCTACTTCCCAATGTAAGTATAATACACCTTCAATTTTATTTTTTTAGTATCAAAAATTGCTCTATCAACATCTGAACTAACTATACTTTTTCCAGAAATTGGACCTCTTCCAGTAGTTGAGGAAGTAACAAAGGTATCAGCTGATAACACCCATCCATTACTCTTACTTCTACCCGAAAGAATATTTTGTAAAGAACTCGTCACATTAAAAGTATAATTATTATTCTTAGAAATATAAGCGGCTGTTGATGCTTCACCAGAAACAAAAAGCAAACTTCCTTCTCCCGTAGTAGTACTTCTTAGTGGACGATTTGTTAGAGTACTTTCAATTAAGATTAAATCAGTAGGCACTGAATAATTGGAAGAATTAGGCTCTAATACTAATTCAGCCTTGTTTATGGCAATATCTTGACGTTCTTTTAATTTTAACAAACTCGGGAATTTTACTTTCATTGCTAAGCCTGTACTCGATTGTAAAGCCACCTGATTATTTGCCTGAGAAGACAATAAAACATCACTTGGATCTATTAGCTTGCTGTAAGCACCCGTTCTTGTCGTGGTAATTCGATTGAAACGAGCGTTAAGTGAGGCTCCTCGTCCGCCAGAAGGCGTTTGTATAAATTGATCAACCAATAGAAAATTGCTTTTAGTGGTGTCTACTTTAATGGTTGCACTGTCGGCAGTTCCCGCTTTGTTTAGTATCGTGTAGGTATAACTGTAATTATAAAATATTTGCATATAGGATTGTCCCGCAGAACCTCCTCCTAATACACCAATAATGGCGGCATTATTGTTACTTTCGGAAGTTAAAGCTAATCCTCTAACCGCATTTCTGAAACCAGTACCCACCAGGGCATTATCCTTAATTTTAATGTCACGTTGAGAAGCAATAAAAGCTATAAAACTCGGGTCTGTTATGGGAACTTTTAAAGTATCAAATCTTCCCACACCACTCAATACATTAACGTTTTTGATTGGAGTAACTCTTTTATTTCTTAATTGTCCGAGAATGGTAGGTTTTAATGCTGGAACATCTGAGTTACTATAATAGGTTTTTGTTACGTCTAAAACCGCATTATCTGCCAGTTGGGTTATTTTAAAAGTTTGACGTTGCAGCGTATCTCCTTGATACAGCGTGTAAGGCATAATAAAACGGATTGAATCTACTTTGCTGGGAAATCTTATCCACTTCACTGCTTTTCTCCCCACTGTATCCACTCGGGAATACAGCGTATCAGCGGGAACAATGTGGAAATAACTACTTGCTTCCACCAGTCCAAGCGTGGGGTCTGTGTATCTTCCCACTAAAAGGTTTGCAGTATTGCTGGTAACAATAGAATCCAGTAAAATAGTAGATGCATCAACGGTAAGGGTATCCGTATAAAGTAACCCGATATCTTGCACAAAAACCTCTGAACCAATTTCTTGGGGGTCTTCGCAAGCCGATAAAAACACGCAAAAAGAAAGGATTAAACTCGTAAATAGACCTCTATTCACCCACCAATTCTGTGTAGAAGTTATAGAAACCGTCGATATCGGTTTGTGGAATATACTTAAATGTCTTTTCGGGTAATTCATTAAAAATAGTGTTAAATTTCTCTGTTACTTCTTCGTCTGTTATAATGATTGCATCGGAATATTCAATACCGATTTTCATAAAACCGTTATAATCTGCCGAATCTAAACTGCTTAACATATCGTCTTCAACGCCTGTATTTTTTACTTTTTCATACAAACCTTCAAACTCAAATTTATTAGGAAAACTATTGTCAAATACTGAAAATATTGTCTTTGAATCCTTGAAAATCACATCATTTTTGTAAGTAGTTTTCAAGTATAAAGGAACCAAAGCACTCATCCAGTCGCTACAATGCACAATATCAGGCGACCACCCTAATCTTTTAACGGTTTCCAAAGCACCTTTACAAAAGAAAATGGCTCTTTCATCGTTGTCATCGTAAAACTTGTCTTCTTTGTCCGTAAAAACGTACTTTCTTTGAAAATAGTCTTCGTTATCAATAAAATAAACCTGTAATCTTGCTAAGGGCAAAGAGGCTACTTTTATGGTTACGGGCATATCTGCATCACCCACTGGAACGGTGAAACCCGATAATCTTACTACTTCATGAAGGCGATTTTTGCGTTCATTGATTAAGCCAAAACGTGGAACTAAAATCCTGATGTCGAACCCTTTATCCTGCATCGCAGAAGGGAGTTTTCTAATGAAATCAGCGACTGGGGTCACAGCAAGAAATGGGTCAACTTCACTGGCAACGTAAAGGATACGCAATTTAGACATTGTTGTCGTAGTTAGGAGCTTTGTGGATGTTAAAAAGTGTTAAGCCTATTCTGATTAGTTAATGGTTACTGGTAATTAGTTATTAGTAAAAAATATACCCATTAGACTAAATTTATCAATATTTCTAATCATTAAATTTTAATCACTTAAACGCCAAAGCAAAGAAGTATTTGTGAAAACTTATGCAAAATTACGAAAATTATACGAATATTCCATCATTTTCTTCTGTGATTAGTGATTAGTTATTGATTATTAGCGTAATTGTAAGATTACTTAAAAAGAACTAATTTCGTTGTTTCCTGCTAAAATTTTATAATAATTATTCATAAATCACCCGTCAAATTCACTTTACAGACCATAATATGCAAGTTTTTTATTCCATCAATACTTTACAAGATTATCTTAAAGTGCAACGTAAAAAAGGTAAATCGCTTGGTTTTGTGCCAACAATGGGGGCATTACATGAAGGGCATTTATCGTTAATTGAAGCCTCAAAAGCCGAGAATGACTTAACTATTTGTAGCATTTTTATTAACCCTACGCAATTCAATAATTCGCAAGATTTGGCGGTATATCCCCGCACTTTGGAGGCTGATTGTGAGATGCTTGAAACGGTTAAGTGTGATGTATTATTTGCACCTAATGCTCATGATATGTATCCAACTTTACCAAATTTGAAATTTGATTTTGGCGATTTAGAACGAGTTTTGGAAGGCAAATTCCGACCAGGACATTTTAATGGCGTTGGTATTGTGGTATCAAAATTATTTAATATTGTTCAGCCTAATAGTGCTTATTTCGGACAAAAAGACTTACAACAATGTGCTATTATTAAGCGTTTGGTAATAGATTTGAGTTATAATTTGAAATTAAATATTTGCCCAACACAACGAGAAAAGGATGGTTTGGCAATGTCTTCTCGAAATAAAAATCTGACTCCCGAACAAAGAAAAAATGCTCCTGAAATTTTCAATGCATTGCAAAAAGCGATTGAATTATTGAAAATTAAAAAACCAGCAAGTGCCGTTAAGGGCTTTATTACCAGTCATTTAGATAATATTGAAGGCATTGAAGTAGAATATTTTGAAATATCAGATTTTGAAACACTCCAACCCGTCAATGAACTTTCGGAGAGAAAAACGGCTTTGTGCATTGCGGCTTTTATGGGCAAAACACGGTTAATTGATAATGTGATTGTTTAGGTTTCGATGCTTGATTTTTGTTGTTCGATGTTCGATTTCAAACATTCGTATAATTTGGTTTGAGTCGTAAATTCTAAATACCTTTGTAATTAAAATAAATAATTTCATTTTTCGATAGAAATCAATATAATTGAAAACCAAACATCGAAAACCGAACATCAAAAATAAAATATGTTTATTCACGTAATGAAATCTAAACTCCACCGTGTGAAAATCACGCAAGCGGAGTTAAACTATGTCGGAAGTGTAACAATCGACGAAGACCTCATGGATGCTGCCAATCTTATTGAAAACGAAAAAGTACAGATTGTTAATAATAATAACGGCGAACGTTTTGAAACCTACGTGATCAAAGGCGAACGTGGTTCTGGAACGGTTTGCTTAAACGGAGCCGCCGCCCGCAGAGCCCAAGTTGGGGATATTGTTATCATTATTGCCTATGGTTTAATGACTGCTGATGAAGCCAAAGAACACACCCCCCGTTTAGTTTTTCCTGATAGTAATAATCGGTTAGTTTAAACATTGTTGCTCTAATCCTGTAGCTCGAAATAGCATTTCGAGAACGGAGTACGATTTTGTTCTTCCGCCCTCGAAATACTATTTCGAGCTATAGTATTCGAGTTAAGGTAAAAGTAAATGAAAAAAATATTTCAATACCTCCTATTCTTAGGAATTGGAGTTGGATTAATTTGGTATTCTATTGCCGCTGGAATTATCAATCCAACAAAATTGTGGGAAGATGTCTCAAACGCCAATTTGTGGTGGGTGGGTTTAATGGTCGTTTTGATGTTCATTGCTCATGGGAGTCGGGCGGCACGTTGGCAAATGTTGCTGGAGCCTTTGGGTTATAAACCTTCTTTCATAAATGTGAATAATGCCGTGTGGTTGGGATATTTTGCCAATAATTTAGTCCCACGTTTGGGTGAAGTTACTCGCTGCAGTCAGTTATATAAAAGCGACGACATTCCCGTAGATAAATCGTTGGGAACGGTAGTGACCGACCGTATTTTTGATGTAGTAACGCTTTTCATCTTGTTGATTGTCCATTTTATCATTGATTTTGATAAACTTTGGGCTTTTGTCAATCAACAATTATCTCAAAATCAAAGTGGTGGGAGTAAACATTCCATTTTACTTTATGTGGTTCTTGGGATAGTAGTTTTAACAGGAATTATATCATTCATCTTTCGTAAAAGTATTTTAGAAGTTGCTCTTATTCAGATAGTTATTGAAAAATTAAAAGGACTTTTGGATGGGCTTTTGAGTATCAGGCATCTGAAAAATCCAAAATTATTTTTGTTTTATTCAGTGATGATTTGGTTAATGTATTGGGCAATGGGATATGTACTTTTCTTTGCCATTCCGAAGTTTGCTGACCTCCCTCCTATTGCTGGTTTAACTTTCTTAGTATCGGGTGCCTTAGCAATGATTTTGCCTTCGCCTGGTGGTGCTGGAACGGTTACAGCCATCGTTTCGCCCGTTTTTGTAACGATGTATGGACTTTCCAAAGATGATGCAGGAACGTTGGCAACCTTCGTTCAAAGTTCACAAATGTTGGTAACTTTGGTGGTTGGAGCAGTAATATTTTTAATTAGTATTTTTAAGAAAAGGGGGTAGGGATTTGGTTTTAGGGGTTAGTAATATAATGCACTATTAATCAAAAGATTTCAATCAAGTAAGTACCAGTTAATAATTAGTTTATGTTAAAATCGGAGAAATTAATTTCCCAAGATTTTCCTAACTGAGCCAAGCAGCGATTAACTGCATAGAAAAGAGAATCTTTACTGAGATAATCTATTGGGTCAATTTGTTCTTT